>NZ_JBTNDH010000026.1:0-50492 GCF_054511095.1 Arthrobacter sp. TMN-49
TGTGGACATTCGATGATGGTCGGCCATCATCGAATGTCCACAACGGCCTCCCGGTGCCAGGAACGCCACGAAAACGCCCCAGTAGCGCCCGGAACACCGGTGCGGGCAGGTCCGTGGCTCGCACTTTTGGCCGCTGTACCGGCGCTAACCCCGCTACCCCGCGCTCGGGCATCAAAATGCACGTTAAACACAAATAGGGCCCGGGACAGAATCCCGAACCCTACTTGCTCAAGCCCTAAGGACTAAAGATTGCACGGTTACCCGCACGTTGTCTTTAGAATTAGATAGCCTGGATGTTGACTGCCTGAGGACCCTTGGGACCCTGCTCAACATCGAAGGAAACCTTCTGGTTCTCTTCGAGGGAGCGGTAGCCCGAGGAGTTGATTGCGGAGTAGTGTGCGAACACATCCTGGCTCTGGTCATCGGGAGAGATGAAGCCGAAGCCCTTTTCAGCGTTGAACCACTTAACGGTACCTGTTGCCATTGTTTCAATTTCCTTCTGAAGTTGGAGATTCCGCCCGACCTTCGGGCCTCCGTTTATACGGTGTAAGTCCGCTTCTCCAGAAAAGCGACGTCCCCCAAAAGGGTGGCGTCGCTTCAACTACAAAAAACGCAACACTACAACTACGTCCAAGTATACATGCATATTGACCGAAAGCCACAAAGAACAGAGAGGTGAGTCACTTTAATTCTGAGAATGGCGACAGATGCGTCAAGAAACGTTGAATTGGCGCGGATCACGAAAGAAATGTTCGTGACATGACACTCAACGTTGCCCTGTTGTTCACCGGTGAGTCACCTCGAATTTGCCTCACGCGCTAGGTGTACGACGCCGGCCCCCTTCCGTCCCGGAGCCGCTCCCCACAGTCCTCCCCCGTTGGCCAGCTTCCCCGAACGGGCGAATTCCCCGAACGGGCGAAAGGCTTAGCGGGCGACACTGTCTCCACGCGCATCCTGCTTCTGATTGAGTCCGCAAGTAGCTGACGTATAGTGGGGCGAATGTGCAGGGAGACGGCCCTGACGGCACCAGAGACGAAAGGGCAGCGGATGCGAAGCACCACTCTCATGGTCCGCCTTGCCGCCCACGCCGTCCTTCTGGCGTTTGTAGGATTGGCGATTGTGGCTTTTGGCTGCACAGGCGCGCAGGCCTCCCCCAACACGCTGGCCGTCACTGCCCACGTTTCCACTTCTCAGTTTTCCGCCGCTGCTGATACTGCCGCGGTTGATACCGTCATTTCGCCGGTTTCCACCGCGTGCGTGCCCGGACGGGACGATGTCCGGCTGGAGCGCGATGCTGTTGCCCCGACGCCGGCCCATCTGCAGCATTCACCGAAGAACGCCAATGCCGGACTTGCGGACCTGGCGTGGACGAACCCTGGTGCGGTTCACTTGCTGGGCAGAATTCCGGCATCACTGACACATCTGGACCTCGGGATTGTAAGGACGTAGACCAAGGTGCGTCGGCACCCCACCCCGCGTGAAAAGCGTGGGTGGAGCTCCGACGTCGAACGTGTCCTTATATATACACATGGTGCGCTGCCGCCCGACCGCGTTAGTCTGCGGCCGCCGGAGTGCTGCGCCTGCACAATCCTGAGAGTTTGCCTATGAAAACGAAGAAGACCCGAAACATCGTACTGTCACTGGTGTTGGGTGTTGCCCTAGTCCTGACAATTATTTTTGTCGGCGCCACAGCCGGTGAGAACCGCATGAAGTCAGCTGTTCAGCCCGTCAGGCCGGAGGCGTCCTCGGCCGGCGATGCGGCGCCGGAGCTGAAACTGGAACGCCGCGTGGCCGGGGATCCTTTGGCGCTGGGCGCAGTGGATGCCCCGGTGGTCATGATCGAGTACTCGGACTACAGGTGCCCGTTCTGCGGTGTCTATGCCCGCAAGACTCAGCCCGAAATTGTCAAGAAGTACGTTGATACCGGTCAGTTGCGCATTGAGTGGCGTGATCTGCCGGTCTTTGGGGAATCGTCGGTGAACGCCGCCGTGGCCGCCCGGGCGGCAGGGGTGCAGGGCCTGTTCTGGAAATTCAATGAGGCCGTCTACGCGGCAGCGCCGGAAAAGGGCAAGGGGGAGTTGTCGGAGCCGGAACTGCTGAAACTGGCGGAGAAGGCGGGCGTGCCGGACATGGCCAAGTTCGCTGCGGACCTGAAGAGCCCCGACTTGCGGGCCCTGGTCAATGCCGATCTTGCCGAAGGGACCCAGCTGGGCTTGAACAGTACCCCCACCTTTGTCATCAACAACCAATCCATTCCCGGGGCGCAGCCTCTGGACGTCTTCGTCCAGGTCATCGACGAAGCCCTAGCAAAGGCGAAGTAGCCCATGGACATCGGCTATACGGGTGCGTTTCTCGGCGGCATTCTGACCCTGCTGAGCCCCTGCTCGGTCATGTTGCTGCCAGCCTTCTTTGCGTACGCATTCGCCAGCCCCACCAAACTGTTGGGCCGCACGGCACTGTTCTACGCCGGCCTGCTGACAACCCTGGTCCCGCTGGGCCTGTTGGCCGGTCTGATCGGGTCCCTGGTGCTACAAAACCGGACGGTGTTGATTACTGTGGCGGCCGCCGTCGTCATTGTCATTGGAATGTTGCAGATTGTGGGGGTGGAATTTCCCGGCCTGAGCCGCCGCGCCGGTGCTGATGGCACGTCGGCCGTGTCAGTTTTTGTTCTGGGCTCGGTGTACGGCGTTGCCGGCGTGTGTGCCGGCCCCATCCTTGGCTCGGTGTTGGCGGTGGCCGCGGCGGGCGGGAATCCTGTGTACGGCGGGATCATGCTGGCCATTTTTGCGCTCGGCATGGCGCTGCCGTTGGGGATCTTGTCATTGCTGTGGACCCGGTTCCGGCTCGGCGAACGCGGCTGGCTGAAACCACGCCGCTTCCGGCTTGGGCCGTGGCAGAACTCCGTGTGGATGGTTGTCTCCGGGGTGCTGTCCATCGGCATCGGCGTGTTGCTGCTGGCCACGCAGGGCACATCGTCCCTGGGCGGCGTGCTGACCATCGACGCCCAGTACCAGGCGGAATCGTGGATTGTGGGGATGTCGGACAATATGTCCAACGTTGCCTTCGGAGTGGTTGCGCTGGCGGTGCTGCTGCTTGCCGCGGGCGTTTATCTGTGGCGGTCGCGCAGAGCTGTCCGCGAGCGCAGCACCACGGACGGCCGCTGACATGGTTGGCGCAGTGGTGAGCAACCTGCGCGACTGGTCACTTCGACGCTGACGATGGGGCTGCTGGGGTGGGCCCTGCTGCGCCGGGTATCGCCGGAAGATGTCGGCCGACTGCCGGTTGCGGAGGGCGTCGTCTAGGCACGGTTTCTAGGCACGACGCCGTGACTCACCGCGGGCGGCATTCGAGCCGTCCACTACGTGTGGTTGCGGGGACCAACTTCCAAATGACGACCCTCCGTCGCAATGAGGCCCGCCCTTCGACTGAAAGGTGGGCCTCGCCGAAGCTGCTTGCATTGGTATTGCTGGGCTCGTCCCCGCCGGCGCGGCGCGCAGCCCGGTGGCCAGCCCGGCGCGCAGGGTCAGGGCGCCCAGGGACAAGGTGGCGACCATACAGGACGCCCCGCAGCACCTCAACCATCGGCAAACACCGCGATGGCCGAGGCCCTGCGCCGCGCGGGCCTCGGGAAGTAGCCAAACCGGCCATTGGGGCGCGTGACTGGACAGATAATGCCGCTTCAAATTTTCAAAGCGGCATTATCTGTCCAGTCACGGCGGCGGAATTGCCCATAGAATCAGGCTGCGGGTCCCTTTTGCCCTCTCGGCCAGTCGCTCCCGAAGCTGCCTGCGGGTGAGTGCCGGTTTGACCGACTTCTCCCGGAGAGTTTTCTGATCCCGAACCGAGAGCGGTCCGGTGTCGGAGAGCATGCCGGCTCTTTTCCTGGAAAGGGATATGCGTTTCTCGTTCAGCCGTCGTCCAGGGCCGACTGCTCGCTTCGGGTTTTATTTGTCGGTGACGATCTGTTGAAACATCGAGTGCAACGGAGCTAGGTTCCCAGTTCGCCCTTCCATGGAGGCCAAGTCATTTTCCTGGCCGTGGACCTCACGCCAGCCGATGCTTTTTCCTGCGTCGGCTGCCAACTGGTCCCAAAAGGTTCGCTGAGTTCGCCCGTTTCCTTCCCGGAAGGGGTGAATATCGTTGAGCTGGTTGTAGAAGCCGGCGAGCTGGTGGGCGAATTGCTCACTAGAAACACCACGCAGACGGTTGGATGCGCTGATTTCAGCAGCCAGATGTTGGGTGAATGGCTGAATGTTTTCCCGCTGGGCGAACGGCTGGCCTTTGACGATGTTCACGGTGCGAATGTTGCCTGCCCACGGATAGACATCCTGAAACAGCTGCTGATGAATAGCCTGAACATGAGTCAGATCGAAGTTCCCAGTGATGGGTCGCTGGCGCAGCTGCATGGTCCTGAATTCCACGAAGTCATCTTCCCTGACTCTGAGCTGTTCCCCAGTGCGGGCGTTGACCAGGTTACGGAGAATTCCCGTGTCCGGATCCAGGTAACCGTTCCAGCGTTCTCGCTCGTCCCCCGTCTCCCAAGGGTGTGGGCTGCTCACAGCTGATAGAGGTTCTTGATCTCCTGCAACATTTCCTCTTCGGAAATCTCCCCCAGTGCCCAGCGGTCCTGTAACGCGCGGGCCTGATCAGAAGAACGTCCGCCTTCCATCTCCGTTGAATGGCGAATATCGACCAGCGCAGCCTGCCGTTCAATAACCTGGGCATCGGATAGCTTTTGCGTCAGCATGATGAGGCCTCCAGTGGGATTTTACGTAGTGCCATTCTATCAAATTTACCGAAAACGATATACGGGAGGATCTCGCGCTGCACTATCCAACCTAGCGGAATGAACGTCGGCGGTGAGCCGCTAGGCTCGGGCGGCGAGCCTGGCTGAAGTTCCGTTCAGCAAAGTCCCAGATTTTTGAGTTGTCCATCAGAAGTGGCCTCGGTTATTCTTGAGGAGAACATCCCGGAACCGTCCCTGTAGTCCCCGTAGAGGACAGATCAAACGGCCGGGATTCTGCACTTAACCATCGTTTCACTCTTTCCCAGTGACGAGCCATGCAAATCCTTTGCCTGAGGATAACATCGCGCCGCTGGCCTGTAACCCTAAGTTTCGCTGCCTGGCTTGCGATTCGGGACTGTCACTCGTGCAGGCGCATCGCTACGCAGGCGCTGTCCAGGAACTCCGCAACGGCGCGGGGGTGAGAAAGCAACGGGGCGTGCCCGGAAGAAATCTCTGAGATAGTCGCACCCATGCGTGCAGCCATTTCGCGCTGCAAGACGGGCGGCACCGCATGATCCTCCGTGGCCACGAGGTAGTGAGAGGGAAGATCCAACCATGCCGGCGGCCCTACTCTTGTGCGGTCCACGCCTATCCGCACCATCCGCTGCGTGGCGGCGGCAATAGCCACAGCCTCAGCCGGAATGTCAGTACCCATCACCGCCGCAAAGTGATCCCTGGCTATATAGGTGTAACCGCCCGCCACCTCCACATGCTTGGGGATCAGGCTGCCGGGGTACTTCCGGGACAAGTCACTGACAGACTCGCCTTCAGCCGGCGCAAAGGCCGCAACATGGGCCAGTGCATTTACGGCATCAATTCCACGGGCAGCCTCACCTATTACGGCGCCACCGTAGGACCACCCCACCAACAGGACAGGCCCGGATACTGTGGCCAGGGTTCGACGAACTGATGCAACGTCGTCATCGAAAGACTCTAAATTCAGCTGGGCACCCACCGCGCTGTGGCCCATGGCCCGCAACTCCGTGATGACCCGGGCCCAGCTGGTGCCGTCAGACCAAAGCCCGTGCACCAAAACGATTGTCGCCATGTCAGCCCCTAGATGTGGATTTTTGCTCAATATACCAAGCACGACGCCGGTCCGGCCCACCTGAACTGCGAAGGCGTTCAGAAAATGCGCACCATTGCTGCGTCGGCGTTGGTTGGGGCTACTTCGCCGGCGCAGCCTTGACGTGCATGCGTTCACCCTGCGGCCCGAAGAGCGTCAGGAATTCCACGCTGTCCGTGGATGCGCGGCCAAACCAGTGCGGCGTGCGGGTATCGAACTCCGCAGCCTCGCCGCCTTTCAGCACGAAGTCCCGATCCCCCAGCACCACCCGCAACTGTCCGCGGATAACGTACATCCACTCGTACCCCTCATGAACTTTGGGCTCCGGTTGCGGCAGTGACGTCCCGCTGGGCAGCAAGTGCTTGAACGCCTGGAGCCCGCCAGCACCCCTACTCAGCGGAACAATTGTCTGCCCGTTGCGTTTCATGGGCCGCAAATGAACTCGCGGATCCCCCGTGGCCGGCGCACCCACCAACTCATCCAGCGGCACCGCGTAGGCGCGAGCCAACGGCAACAACAGTTCCAGGTTCGGCCGCCGCAACCCCGCTTCCAACCGCGACAACGTGCTGACCGATATCCCGGTGGCATGGGCAAGGTCCGCCAGGGTCCGGTTCCTCTGCAATCGCAGGGCTTTGAGTCGTCGCCCAACGCCGGACAGTACTTCCTCAGTCTCTTCACTCATGGTCTGAGTTTGCCACTTCGGCAACAATAATTGCCACCCTCGACTGCCTCGGCGCACGCTTGAAGGACAAACAATCCAGCAAAAGGTGGACATCATGCAAGACGTAATTATCATTGGCGGCGGCGCAGCCGGACTCAGCGCGGCACTCCTGCTGGGCCGATCACGCCGCTCGGTGACAGTGATCGACTCCGGCCAGCCCCGCAACGCTCCCGCGGCAGCTGCTCACGGTTTTCTCACGCGCGACGGCTTAGCTCCCCACGAGCTGACCCGTCTGGGACGCGCCGACTTGGCACCCTACGATGTGCACGTTGAAGACGGCACCGTTGTGAGTGCCGAACGCACGGACGACGGCTTCATTGTTTCCCTGGAGAGCGGCGCCACGCTCGAAACCAAGCGGCTCCTGGTCACGACGGGACTAGTAGATGAACTTCCGGACATTGCCGGGCTGAGCGAACGGTGGGGCAAGGACCTGGCACACTGCCCCTACTGCCACGGTTGGGAAATCCAGGATCAGGCCATTGGAGTCATCGGAAGTGGTTCGTTTGCTGCCCACCAGGCGCTGTTGTTCCGCCAGTGGTCAGCCACCGTCACGCTGTTTTTGAACAATGCACCTCAGCCAAGCGAAGCCGAGCTTGTCCAACTGGCTGCCCGCGGGATTCCGGTGGTCACCGGCGCGGTGGCACGGATTCACAGCGCGGATGACGCGGTCAGCCACGTTGAATTGGCGGACGGCAACAACCATCCCATCCAGGCGCTGACAGTGCAATCACGAATGGTGGCGCGGGCAGGGTTCCTCACCGGGCTTGGACTGGCGCCCACCGCCGGCCCCTTCGGCGAGGCCATAGTGTCCGATGAAAGCGGGCTCACAACTACTCCGGGTGTGTGGGCTGCTGGCAATGTCACGGATGTGAAAGCCACCGTTCTGGCTGCAGCCCAGGGCGGAGCCAATGCCGCTGTGGCCATCAACATGGACATGATGGCGGAGGAACTGGCGGCGGCAGTGGCAACGCATTCAGCCTAGCTGTACGCCCGGCCACGGCTGAAGCGGCGCAGATACTGGGGCTGTCCCTCGTGTCCGCGAAACGATCTCTGCCGGGTGACGGGACCGTGCGAGCCTCCGTGAAAGGACCGCCGCCAGGGCATGCAGAAATGCCCCTATCCCACGGCCCGGAACGGCCCGGAACGGCCCGGAAGGGCCGAGACAAGTTCAGGATGCTCAACTACGGGCGCATGTCTCCGGTGTCGATGTAGCGCTGGTGCCAGGACAGCGCCTCACCCATCAGGTGCGGTGTGTGCTTGCCGTAGGAGTCACGGGAGGCGCGCTCGAAGTAGTCCTCAAGCATGGGCTTGTAGTCAGGGTGTGCGCACTTTTCAACAATGACCCAGGCACGCTGCTTCGGTGCCAGACCGCGCAAGTCGGCCAGGCCCTGCTCGGTAATGAGGATCATGGTGTCGTGCTCGGTGTGGTCCACGTGGGTCGAGTTCACGTTGCCGTAAATGTCGGCCTCAATCATGCCGTTCAGGGCGATGCAGCCGAGTCGACGGATCAGCTCGGGGTGGTTGGAGATCTCCTGAGTACGGAAAACGATGCGTTCACAGTAGAAGTCAACGTTGCGGTTGAACTCCTCAATGCCTGCTTCGGACAGCGAGAAGGAGGTGGCCAAGGCGAAGGCCAGCGTGCCGTCCTTGAACAGCTCCAGCATGCCGTCCTGGATCACCTCGGTGTAGGCCTTCAATCCGCGGTAGCCACCACGGGACAGCCCGGCCAACACGGCATTGGCGATGCTACCGACGCCGGACTGCAGCGGCAGCAGCTTGTTGGTCATGTGCCCCTTGGCAATTTCGGTGTCGAGGAAGTCCAAAAGGTGCGTGGCGATCTGGTTGGAGGCCTCATCCGGCGCGGCGAAGGCGGAGAGGCGGTCAGGGGCGTCCGTCTCAACAATTGCGATGATCTTGTCAGCGTCAACGTGCAGGTAAGGGACACCAATCCTGTCTTCGGGATCGGTCAGTTGAATGGGCTTGCGGTGCGGCGGCTGCGCGGTGCCGAAGTAGATGTCGTGCATGCCTTCCATGGCGGCCGACTGCTGGCTGTTGACCTCAAGGATCCCGACCCCTTCGATGATGGCAATGTTGATGGCGCCGCAGAAGCCAAACCAGGTGTGCTGGGCAACGTGGCTGAGGTAGATGTCCATGTAGTCGAGTTCGCCGTCGTTGATCCGCTTGCGCAGCGCCGGGTCAGACATGTACTGCAGGCGCAGTTCAATGCCACCAGCCTTGGCCAGAACGCCGTCGAGCTCGGGGGCCCTGGAGGCGCCGGTAAAACCGCTCATAGCCACTGTCATGCCAGGGTTGATCAGCACTGCTGCCGCCTCGGCAGACATTCTCTTCTCCAGCAACCCGCAGTGGCCGATACGATCGTGCACGGTGGCCCTCTATCAAGTCTGCTCGAGACATCCGGCAATGTCACCCAAACCACTATATGCCGTGACGGATATTACACCCAGCTGAGTCTTCCGGCTAGCTAATCTCGCCAAATAATGGACGACGGCGGCAGCTGGCTACGGCACGCAAGGCACCTCCCGCTCGCCGTGGAAATCATCGGGTCCGCGCAACGAACTCAGGCTCCTGGGACATTGCTGGTAGAAATAGAGCATGACTGATGCATCCGGCCGCCCCCGTGCCCATGGCGAAGAATTGCTGCCACCGCGTTCGCAGCTGGTTGGCACCCTGGTGTCGCTCGTTGGCTGGGTTGTTGTCATTCTGCCCATAATCTTGATGTCGCTGCTGATTTTTTCGGCCGTCACCAACCCCGACGGCGGCATGGCCACGGCCGGAAAGATTGCCCTCATGTTCTTGGGCGCCATCCTGCTGTTTTGCATGATTGCAGCGCCGCATTTGCTAGGCCAAGCCGTCATTCATCGTGAACGGGCCATGTGGCGTGCTGCCGCTGTAACTGGCCTTCCCACCGTGGCCGTCATCCTGTACGTCGCCTTCCGCTGGCTCAGCAACCTGAGCTGAGCGCGCCTCACCATCGGTCTGCGGTTCGGGGTGGCCGGCTCCAGATTCCAGCCCGCCACCCCTGCCATGGATCGTAAGAGCTACTTCGTGGTCCAGTACACTCGTTCGTTGTCGTTCATCGAGAACGTGGGCTCAACGAAGACCTTGGCTGAAGCAAGGGCTGAAGCAGGCACATCCATGCACACCTGGTACTCCCCCGTGCCGCCGTTTTCCAGCGTGGGCACTGAGGTCCCCGGCTTCTCCACCATGGCGCCGCACGTGGCGGCAGAGTACTGGCGTGCGTCGGAGCCAACTAGTTTCAGACCCAGATCGATCCACGGATCGCCCTCTTCGGCACCAATGTACTTCACGGCAATGTCCACCAGCACGTACTGGTCCTTGGCGGGCTCGTTGTACTCACCGACGGCGGCAATGACAGCTCCCGCGTTGAGGTTGACGCCTTTGACAGTCACTTCATAGTCGGCCCCCACCTTGCCTGTCGCGCCCAAGGCGAGGGCCCCGGCGTCGGCCTTCTTCTGGTCCTTCGGCGCCACGTCAACAACACCGTCGGAGCCTTCCTCAATCGACTTGCCAATGCCCTCGATCATGGACGAGTACAGGGCCTGCGTGGCGAATACGCCAACCAGGGAGACCACTGCAATGACCGTGGCGGCAATCGACATGCCCCGTACTGTGGATCGCTTCTTCACCGAGATGACCAGGGCAGGGATGGCAAAACCAAGCGCCAAGAGGCCCAAGAAGAACACCAGATTGTTCACAATCGGCACCCAACACAGCACGAGCGACACCAGCGCCAGGCAGAGGGCCGTGATGGCCAGACCCTTGCCGGCGTTCTTGTTCGCGGCTGGCGCGGTCGGAGCCGGCGGCACGGGCGGCGGGAACCCGGGACCCACCGGCGGCATGCTCGACGGCGGCGCGTAAACGGACCCTTGCGGCTGATTCACATTTTCATTCCCCAAAAGAGGTCTCCTGATTTCCAGTAACGCCAGGTGACAACCATTGCCCCTGTCTAGGGCCCGATTCGATGTAAACCCGGCCCACTTCTGAATATAGGAGCAGGGTCTGACAAAGTGATTTGTGCCGGCGTGGCATGCCGCTCCCGCGGCCTTCTGACAGGCTCCCCTCAGTGCGGCGTGCTAGAAAGGAAGGCATGCCCCGTCCCCACAGCGAGATCCCGTCCCAACGTCTAAACGTGTCGCGTTCCCAAGCGCCTGCCCCGGAAGCCCCGCCGCAACGCTCCCTCTGGTGGGCCGTTGGCATCACGGCAGTGGGTTGGGTGCTCCTGGCCTACCCGATGGTGTTGTTGGCGTTGCTGTCCTATGTGGTCATGACGGGCACCTTGGACACCACAGCCACCGCGGCCAGTGTGGCGCTGGGCATTCTGGGATTCCTCGCCACCCTGAGCATGCTGTCGTTCCCGCTCTTGCTGGGCCTGGCGGTGAAGGCGCGACGCCGTAGCTACTGGATCGCCACCATCGTCACCGGCCTGCTAACTATTGCCGCCTGCATCTACCTCACGGTGGAGTGGCTGATTCCGTTCGGCTGATCCCGGTGGCCGATCCGAAAGCGGCCAGCGTGACTACTGATCGGCGTCGTACTCGGAGAGATCAAGGAAGGACACAGGTGCGGCCAGGAGCGACCCGGCCTCGGGATCCAAGCGCCGGCGCATGACCTCAATGGCCTCATGGTTCTGGTCCACCAACACAAACTTGCGCCCCAGTTCCAGCGCCGCAGCGCCGGTGGTGCCGCTGCCGCCGAAGAAATCAAGGACCCAGTCGTCCTTCTCGGTGCTGGCGGCGATGATGCGGCGCAGGATGCCGAGTGGCTTTTGCGTGGGGTAGCCGGTCTTTTCGCGGCCGTTGGGTGAGACGATGGTGTGCCACCACGTGTCAGTGGGCAGTTTGCCCAGCGCCACCTTTTCGGGGGTGACCAAGCCGGGCGCCATGTACGGCTCGCGGTCCACCTCGGCGCTGTTGAAATAGTACGTCTTGGGGTTTTTGACGTAGACAAGGATGTTGTCGTGCTTGGCGGGCCACTTCTTTTTCGCGCGGGCGCCGTAGTCGTAGGCCCAGATGATCTCGTTGAGGAAGCATTCGCGGCCAAACAGGGCATCCAGCAGGACCTTGGCGTAGTGGACCTCGCGGTAGTCCAGGTGCAGGTACAGGGTGCCGTCGTCGGCCAGGAGGCGCCAGGCTTCCTCCAGCCGGGGCTCCAAGAACTCCCAGTAGTCACCGAACGAATCGTTGTAGCTGAACGCTAGGCCCTTGATGGTGTCGTAGCTGCGGCCTTGGAAACCCAGTCGGGTCCCCGTTGCACTGCGCACGTTTTTCATGGTCTGGCGGGTCTGGATCCTGCCGGTATTGAACGGCGGATCAATGTAGATGAGCCGGAAACTCTCATCCGGCAACGTCGCCAGAACGCTGAGATTGTCCCCTTTTACAACCAGGTTGTTCCCTGTTGCCTGCCAGGTTGTTGCCGAGGCAGGGCCCAGGGGGGAATCACTCGCGTCCATTGTCATGCATCAAGGCTAGCTGGGCGGTTGAGCCTGCCGAAACCGGCGCCGCTCAACCGCCTGCTTCTCGCCATTGTTGCGTGCTCAGCTGTCGCTACGCAGCACGTCTTTGGTGGTGTGGTCGTAGTGGAACGTCACGGTGCCACCCGCGTGGGCGAACTCGTGGTTGGCACCGTCGTTGATGCCGAACGCACCATAGTTTTCAGTCCACGAGCCATTCACCACGGCCTTGTAGCTGTACCGGCCGGCCGGCAACTCTGCCGTGAGCTGCCACGTGCCCTGGCTGGCATCCCAGCTCATCTGCACGTTGTTGTGGTTGGGGTCCCAGTTTTCCGGCGCACCCAAAGTGGTGCCGAAGTCGCCTGCCAGCGCCACCGAGGTGGGCTGATTCTTATGCTCGACGCCGGACTCCTGGCTCCCCTGGTTGCCGGCGGCTTTTGCCCGGGCCGCCTTGGTGGACGGCTTCTTCGCGGCCGGCTTCTTGGCGGGGGCCTTCTTGGCCGGGGCCTTCTTCTCGGTGGTCTTGGCTGTTTGCTTCGCGGCGGGTTGCCCCGGCAAGGCGGTAGCGGCCGGAGCCTGGGCACCGTTGGACAGTGCGTCGACAAGCGATTCAACAGTGAGGAAAGCAACCGTGGCCTTCAGGCCGTTCTCGGTGATCTCCCAGCCGCTGCGGCCCTTGGTGATCCACCCGGCCTTGACCAGATCGGCGGTGGCTTTGGTGAGGTTTTTATGGCCGCGAGGAATGCCGCCACTGAGGATTTCAGCTTCTTCCTTGCTGAACGGGATGCGGGCCACCGCCTCGGCAAGGACCTCTCCCCCGTTGGGCTTCTCATCCAGCCACGATCCGGCGGCCATGACGTCCAGAACTTCTTTGAGTCGACGGTTGGTGTTGTCTCGAATGCTCACAGCAGATCTCCTCTTGACGCGGGGGTACACGTTTCCACTGTGACATGTAGTACCCCTACTGCGCAGTAGATGACGCGGGGGTGCGCCACGCTACTGCGCAACCGCTGCCGCCTCTGCATAAACGTCAGCCGGCATGGGCCGGTGCAGCTTCCACGTGAAGGCGATGGGCTTTTCACCCTTGTGTTGAACGTAGTCGACTTGGCCCAGGCAGGTGTAGGGCATCGTCAGCCCGGTTTCGTCCTCGGCAGCGTCACGAGTGAACAGCAGAATCCGGGAGCCGTGTGATTTCCGGTCAAGGTAGCGCCGGCCCACCGGGCTCACGGGTGAGGTGTTGTTCTGCGATTCCCAATGGAACAACTCCTGGCTGATTGCGTAGTCCTTGTACATGGTGCTTGCCGAATGATTCGCCTCGTCTTTGTTCAGCGTTACGAAGAACGCGTCTGTCTTGGTTTGCGGGCACCACGCAACGCCCTCGCGGTGCTTGACGGTTTTACCAAGTTCCAGGGATCCATACTCCAAGGCCGCCAGAACTTCCTCACGCCGATACGTTGCATGCGAGAACAGCGGAATTCCGGCAAATTCCATTCCCAGGCTCTTTCCGGCGCGCTTCGAGGCGTCGGCTCCCAACTCAACAATCTGCTGAATCTCGTTGCAAACATCCGGATAGCCACGAAGATACGCGAAGCCTTGATCATAAGAATTAAAACCACCGGCGTCGTCCCACAAAGTGAAGAACAGCATGCGGGCGAAGACTTGCTCACGCGGCCCTAGTTCCTGATATGCAGGCGTGTCAGCGGAAACCAGCATCGAGTATGCCTCAGCCCGTTCCCTGTCATCCACATGAATCAGGGCAGCCATGCGCGACAGCAATCTCTTCTCCCCTGCCGCCGGGAACTGCTCCAGCTTGTCTTGAATTGCCGCTTCCGCCGGCGACAACTTCTCAATGAGCCCGGCAAGACGCAGATACGCAGTCCAAGAGTCCTTCGTGTTCTTGTAGATCGTCTTGACGTCGTTCCCGGACTTTTCCAAATACGAGGCAAGCCGCAAAACACCATATGATTTGATGTCGGCCGTGAGCTTGGGCCTGTTCAGCTTCAGCTGGGACCTCAGATTGGTCAGGACAACATCCTTGGCAACTCTGTCCAACACAATCTGGGAGCCGGATGGCAGGAACGGGAAGTCGTCCTCTACCGCTTTCTCCAGTTGTTTCCGGCCATAGCCAGTCATCGCACGGAATCGGACATCGAATCGAAAGTCGCGGTGCTGTTGCCCAATAAAGTCCATCACCGTCAGCACGGCCTTGTCCTTCGCCCGGCGCAGGCCACGACCCAACTGCTGCATGAAGATCGTGGCGCTCTGCGTCGGTCGCAGTAACAGGATGGTGTCCACTTGTGGCAGATCCAAGCCTTCATTGAACAGATCCACGGCAAAGATGCAGTTGATTTCAAGCTTGCGCAGCTGTTTGAGCGCAAGCGCACGTTCGCCGTCGTCAGTCTGTCCTGAGACGGCAACGGACTTTATGCCAGCCTGGTTGAAGACCTCGGCCATGTAGGCGGCATGCTGAACGGAAACACAGAATCCGATCGCGCGCATGTGCTCGGTGCTGGTGACCTTGTCTTGCAGTTCCTTGATGATCTTAGAAGCCCGGGCGTCGTTCCCTGTATATATGCCGCTCAACTGTTGCAGGTCATAAGATCCCCGCTTCCAGTCCAGATGGCTTAGGTCAACATCGTCCGACACCCCGAAATAGTGGAATGGCACAAGCAAATCAGCATCCAGCGCGTCCCACAGGCGGAGCTCGCTTGCTGTCCTGCCGTCAAAGAACTCGTCGGCAACGTGAATGCCGTCACCGCGTTCGGGCGTTGCTGTGAGCCCAAGGAATTCCAGTGGAGTCAGATGGTCAATGAGCACGCGATACGTTTTCGCCGCGGAATGGTGAAACTCGTCAATAACGACGACGTCGAATTTGCCCGCGTCCAGCTTGCCCAACTTCTTGGCGGAAAGAGATTGGACACTGGCAAACACATGCTTCCAGTGCTGTGGTTTATGCTTTCCAACAAACAACTCGCCAAACGTACCGCTCTGCATGACATTGCGGTATGTGGTCATGGACTGCTGGAGAATTTCTTTTCTATGGGCGATGAAGAGCAGGGAAAGGTCCCTGCCGGCAGCTTCGCACAGGCGCTTGTAATCTAGGGCCGCGATGACGGTTTTTCCCGTACCTGTGGCGGCAACGAGGAGGTTGCGATGAAAGCCCTTGCTCCGTTCGGCCTCGAGGTCCTCTAACATCTCCACTTGATGTAGATACGGTTCCACTTCGAGGCCGGTATATCCGCTCGGGACTGATGTCATTTTGCCACCGTTCCTGAGCAGGGCGACATCTAACTTGTCGGCGTCCGTTTCCGGGTCGTACGGCTGAAACGCTCGCTGCTCCCAGTAGCTGTCAAAAGTGATGGCAAACTTTTGCAGCAAAGCCGGCGTGCCAATGTTTGATAGGCGAACGTTCCATTCGAGACCGTCAAGCATGGCTGCCCGGCTAAGGTTGGAGCTGCCCACATATGCGGTGCTAAATCCGGTATTCCGGTGGAAGAGCCAAGCCTTGGCATGGAGCCTGGTGGACTGGGTCTCGTAACTGATCTTAACTTCGGCACCGTAGCGATTCACCAGTTCATCGACCGCCCTGCGCTCGGTGGCCCCCATGTACGTGGTGGTGATGACTCGGAGCTTTCCGCCGCGGGCTTTTAACGCTTCAAGGGCCGGTTCCAAGAGCCTGATACCGGTCCAACGGATGAACGCGCACAGGAGATCGACGGAGTCCGCGGATTCAATCTCGGCCCGAATCTCGGCTGCCAGGTTTGGGTCATCCTTGCCGTTGGTTAGCAATGCACTGTCGCTAAGGCTTGTCCTAGGCCTTCGCGGTTGGCGGCCCGTGAATGCGTCGGGCCGGTGCAATGACCTCAGCTGCGTGGGCCCTGCAGAAATTTGCTGGGCCGGGTTGATGACAGTCAACAGCTGGTTGACTTTTCCAACTCTGTCTTCCGGGTTGGTGTTGATAAGCAGGTGTTTGACGGCCGCTGCAACGTGGCGCGACAACGCCTCGGGAGAACTCTCGCTGTCGACTTTTAGACTTGTGGCTTCCAAATCCGGTACTTCCTGGAGCCGGATAGCGAGATCGTTCGTGTGAAGAAGCTCGTAAAGTCCCTCGGCAAGTTGTTCCGGCGCTTTTTCCCCATCAAAAGTGTTCACCAGGCCAGGCTATGCGGTGGGTAGGACAAAGACGAACGGTGACGGGTTTCCGCCCGGTGCGCCGCTGGATTCGACGAGCTCAAGCACCGGCACCAGCCGCCTGCCTGAACATCCCTCAGTGCTCCTAGTCATGTGGACGAATCCAAAAGAACCTGTAGACATCGGATGTTATCGATGCCAAAACGTGATGGAGGCGCACTGAATGCCGGTTCCCCCGCCAGCAGGCGCTTCAAACACCAGACCAATGAAGCTCAGGAGTTGTTCATGACAGTCGCCCATCCAAACCGTCGTCAGGTACTCAAACTTGGCGGAGCCTTAGCGCTGACGCCGCTTGCAACCCAACTTTTTGTCCAGGCGGCAGCCACGGCAGCAACACCGGCGCACCGTCCCGCCGTCGGCCTGGCACCCCACCCGGCCCCTGACATCGGCGGCGGACATCACGAACGAGGACCCAACCTCCTGAGTGCTGGAGGGATCAACTGACCGCCGCACCTGGGTTGCCCTGGACACCCGGTCACCCGGGGCTCCCTTCGCCGCTCGGGGCCAAGAGCTTTCGTTCACCTTGCCCGGCACAGCGCCCTACAGCTCCTACCGGCTCACGCTGCGCGGGGCCGCCAAGGCCGCCCGCCTGCGCATTGCAAACGTGTCGCTTCTGGGCGGCGGTTTCCATTCCGGCCAGACAGCAGCCGTGGCCGAATACAAGCGCGCCCTGGACCCCACTGTGGGCATCCACGTCACGCAGTTTGGCGCCGCCGGCAACCGCGTGCTGCGCGAGGCCTTCGCCAGCAGGACCGCCGACGTCATCGTCATGCGCTACGAGACCGACCGCTCCGACGGGCTCAACGGCTCCATCGCCCTGACGTCGGGCCAGGAAGGTGTCACCACAGCAGTCAACGCGAAGGACCGTTCGCTCACGTTCTCCGGCATGATGGCCAACCAGCTCAAACACGCCGCAACCCTGCGCATCGTTGAGACCGACGGCTTGGTCACCGGCGAAGGCGCCACCTTGCGGGTTGCGGGCGCATCCTCCATGACGCTGATCCTGGACGCCCGCACCAACTACAAGCTCGACGCCGCCGCCGACTGGCGCGGGGACGACCCCGAACCGGGCATCGCCAAGGCCATTTCCGCCGCTTCCAAACGGTCCTACAAGACGTTGCGTGCCGAGCACAAGGACGAGCTCTCCCCGCTCATGTCCCGCGTTGCTGTCCATTGGGGCACGACGCCGGACGCCGTCGCCAAGGTGCCCACCGACCTGCGCCTCGCCGCCTACGGTGCCGGCCAGAACGATCCCAGCCTGGAACAGGCACTGTTCACCTACGGCCGCTACCTGCTGCTGGGTTCATCCCGCCCGGGCGGGCTGCCGGCAAATCTGCAGGGTCTGTGGAATGACAGCAACCAGCCGGCGTGGGCGTCGGATTACCACACCAACATCAATGTCCAGATGAACTACTGGGGCGCCGAGACCGCCAACATGTCCGAAAGCCACGAACCCCTGGTGGAGTTCATCAAGCAGGTTGCCGTGCCATCCCGGGTGGCAACCCGCAACGCCTTCGGCAAGGACACCCGCGGTTGGACAGCCCGGACCAGCCAGAGCATCTTCGGTGGCAACTCGTGGGAGTGGAACACCGTGGCCAGCGCCTGGTACGGGCAGCACATCTTCGAGCACTGGGCCTTCACCCAGGACAAGAAGTACCTGCACGAGACAGCAATTCCCATGCTCAAGGAGATCTGCCAGTTTTGGGAAGACCGTCTGGTGGAGGATGCAAACGGCAAGCTGGTGGCCCCTGACGGCTGGTCCCCCGAACACGGGCCTCGCGAAAACGGCGTCATGTACGACCAGCAGATCATTTGGGACCTGTTCCAGAACTACATCGACTGCGAGGATGCCGGAAAGCTGGACAAGGTCTACCGGGCCACGGTGCAGGAGCTCCAGTCACGGTTGGCGCCGAACAAGATTGGCAAGTGGGGCCAGTTGCAGGAATGGCAGTCCGACATGGACAGCCCAACGGACATTCACCGGCACACCTCGCACCTTTTTGCCGTCTACCCGGGACGCCAAATCAACTTGAAGGAGTCCCCCGAACTGGCGGCGGCAGCGCTCGTGTCGCTGAAAGCACGCTGTGGTGAAGTTGAGGGTGTGCCGTTCACCGAAGGCAGTGTTTCCGGTGACAGCCGCCGGTCCTGGACGTGGCCATGGCGTGCGGCCCTGTTCGCCCGTTTGGGAGAAGCCGAACGCGCACAGTTCATGCTGCGCGGACTGCTCCGCTTCAACACCCTGCCCAACTTGTTCTGCAACCACCCACCGTTTCAGATGGACGGCAACTTCGGCATCACCGGTGCCGTGGCTGAAATGATCATCCAGAGCCACACCGGCACCATCGAGCTACTGCCGGCCCTGCCAGCGGATTGGAAGGACGGCTCGTTCAAGGGGCTGCGCGCCCGTGGCGGCTACGAGCTCAACTGCACGTGGAAGGGCGGCTTGGTCACCCGGGTGGAAGTCATTGCAGACCGCGCCCCGAATCAGGGCACCATCACCGTGCGGATGAACGGGAAGGATTACAAGGTCAAACCCTCCAAGCCAGGACATAAGACCAACCCGTTTGAGCCACGCTAGAACCAGAATTTCCAACGTCAGCGGCCCGGCCCACCACAATTCTGGTGGGCCGGGCCTTTTGTTTGTCCTCTGCGCACGCGTGGGTGCGCGGCGCTGCCAGGGCGAGTGCCCGACGTCGTACTCCCACAAGACAGGGCAGACTTGGCGGGTGGCTATGGTTAAGGCAGAACGCGCCGCCGCTGGCAGCACAGAACGTTACGCAACGCTAGGAGACTTCCGCATGGGTGAGAGTTCAAGTGCGGTCAACGGCACCATTTTGATTGCCGACTTTGTCAACGTTGACGCCGCCGGGAAGGTCAATATTATTGGTGGCGGGATTCAGTTCCTGGGCTTCGACCCGGCGAGCGGACTCACGGCCCCGTTCGCGGTGTATGTGAGCGTCACCGTCAACATTCCATCGTTTGAGGACGCCTCGGCCTCCGTGCAAGTGCTTCTGGTGGACGCCGACGGTCAAGCTGTGGCTATTACCGGCCCCGACGGAACTAACACGATGCGCTTTAGCCAGGACGTGGATTTCAGGCACATCGATGCCCCACAGCTGCAGGAGCCGCCCATGGGTTTCCCCGGAAAATCAAACATCGTGCTGAATTTTCCCAGCGGTCTCCCCCTGAACGTCAAGGCTACGTACGAATGGGTGGTGCTGATGGATCAGACGCCGCTGGCATCCACCACGTTTTTTGTGCCGGGGCCCGCCGAGGCCTAGCTGTTGCGCGGGCACATGATTGCTGGGCAAGGCCGCCTCCTGACCGTAGGATCGGGCATAAGGACCCGGTTGCATTCCCGATAAGGACGATCATTGTGACTACTGCCCCAAGCTCTCCTGCACCAGCACAAGATCTGCTCCGTCAGGTGGTTGTGGCGGCGAGCGCCGTCTTCGCGGTCATCGGTTCATTCATAGGCTCCGGAGCTGCTGGCGGAACCCCCATCAAGAACGCCTCCAACGGGGTGTTGGCCGCCGACGCCACCCTGATAGCGCCCCACGGTCCGGCGTTTTCCATCTGGAGCGTCATTTACCTGGGTTTGGTGGCCTACGCAGTGTGGCAGTTCTTGCCCGCCCAAAAGACCGCCCCTCGGCACCGGCTCCTGGGGTACCCCGCCGCAGCATCCCTGATCCTCAATGCTGCCTGGATCCTGAGCATCCAGTTCGACCAGCTGTGGCTGAGCGTGCCCATCATCATTGTCCTGTTGGCAGTTTTGTCGTGGATCTTTGTGCTCCTGCTGCCTGAGAGGCCCCTGAACGGATGGGACGCGGTCATTACCGACGGCACCATGGGCCTGTATCTGGGGTGGGTATGCGTGGCGACGGCGGCCAACATCGCAGCCGTCCTGGTCGCCGCCGGATTCGACGGATTCGGCCTGAACGCAGAGGTGTGGGCCGTGGCGGTCCTTTCCGTGGCGGCCGCGGTCGGCATCGCCCTGGCCGTCTATGGCCGAGGAAGGATCGGCCCCGCCGTGTCCCTGTGCTGGGGCCTGGGCTGGGTAGCCGTCGCCCGACTCAACGGTGACCTGCTCTCCACGCCCACGGCAATAGCCGCCCTGGTGGGTGCGGTTGCCGTGGCGGTTGTGACTGTTGTTGCCCGGCTCCGTGCCGCACAATCGACGACGCCGGTAGCTGTCACCACATAGGCGGCCGTGCCTGCGCCAGGTCCGCCGTCGTGCTCTAAAACACCTAACACCAGCATTGTGTGACCCTGCTTTTACACTGGGAGGATGAGCACAGACATGACAGCGTGCCCGCATTGTCACGGGCCACGGGATGCGCGGCTGATTCCCGGCAACTATCTGTGCGCCGACTGTTCCGACAGGGCCACCGACGCCCTCGGCTGGCAGGTTTCCATCGTCACAGAAGCCGGCGACGACGGTCTGCCCACGGTTTTGCTTGCCGTTCATGAGGACTGGACTCAGTGTGATGACGTGGGCTCCCGGCGCCGGGCGTACGTTGACGACATCGCCTTTCTGGCGCTCACCGGAGAGCTTGGCGAGGCCTATCTGCAACCCTTGCCGCTTGCCGAACCGCCCGGCACGGAGACTACGCCGGGCCCGGGCGATACGGAAAAGTTCTGGGAGCTGGTCCACGTTGCCTTGACCGAGGACGTGCGCTGGCTCAAGGATGACGATTTCCTCCTGGTTGAGTACAACACCGGCGACCCCGGCTATGCCGTTTATGGGCAGCTGACGCCAAGGGATGACGGCTACCACCTGGAAGTCGTCTCCAATCAGTACCTGCCCGCCGACGACTGGCCGCTGGACGTCGGATACCTCCAGCAGGCTGCTTGGACCACCCCGGACGCCGAGGCTCCCAACTGGCACAGATTTGTGCGTGGCCCCGCGCAGGCCACGGCGTCCCTGTTGGCGGGCCTGCGCTACGGCCGCGACTGCGTCAACCCCCTTCAGCTCGGCTGGGAGTCAGCCACCTTTCCTCTTGCCGGCGAGGACTAGGGAGTCACGCCACAGGTGACAAGCGAGTCACCCGCCCACCGATCATCCATTCGGTCACCAGAATCTGCTCGCCGCTGACGGTGATGCCGTGAGGGCTGTTGAACACACCGTCGCGAACGTCTTTCCTCACGACGCTGCCCCGGCTGTCCCTGCGGTTTGGCCAGGCGTCCTGATTGGTGTCTCGCTGGCTGGCACCCACGTGGCCGATGAAATTGTCACCGGCAAAAACAGCCACGGCGCCGGAGAGTTCAGTGACCAGGAGTGTGCCGTCGAGATCTGCGATGCTGGAGGGGCTGGTGAGATGACCTTCGCCCACGATGCGGCGGAAAGTTCCGTCCAGCCCGAACACCACCAGGCGCTTGTTGCTACGGTCCGCGACATAGAGCTCCCGGGCGCCTGCACTGCGGCGGATGTGGATCCCGTGCGGGCTGGCGAACGCGACCCCCGTCTCGGTTCCGTCAAGGGTCAGCCGCAGCTGGCCTGCCCTGGTGAAGCAGTGGACAAGGCTTGCCCCGTAGCCGTCACCAACCCAGATATCGCCCGTCACTGCGTCGACGGCGATGGTGGTGGGGCGCCAACCGGAGTCCTTGTACACCGGCAAATCCGGGCAGAAAAGTTCTTGGCGAATGGCCCCATCCACGCCCAGCGCCACCACCCGCCCGGCGAACAGTTCCTCGTCATACTCGGGTGCGCTCTCGCAATAGCGGGTTCCGTTGTCTGCGGCCCAGATGACTTCTTCGCCGTCAAGAACACCGGCGAGCAGCGAGTGCATCTCGGTCAGTTCAGTGGAGATTTCGCTGAACGTTCCATCCGTGAAAACACGGACCAGCGCCCGGCCCTCGGGGTGGGCAAACACCACTGATCCGTCCTGCAGGACTGCAATACCCGAATGCTGCCAGCCGCGGCCATCATAGTCCGGCCAAACACTCTCCCACTGGTAGTTCCGTCCACCAATCCACACCGTTGAGGACCCCTTGCTGCGGCGTTCATGGCCGTGGCTGTTTACTGGTTCAATCTGTGTCAAGATCTTGCTCCCGAATTCTCTGGTCTCAACTAGCGGTGTGAGGCACTTTAGAGGCCGTCCTGGTCGTGCCAGTGCTCCTGCCAACGCCAGTCAATGGGTTCGCTGGTTCGCTGGTAACGAATGTCTGTTGAAAGCCGCATGATCCCGTCGGGATCCTGATTGTCAGTACCGGCGTGAACAATGTGGGCCGAATGGACCACCACATCACCTGCGGCATAGTCAGTCACCAGCCAGCGGCTGTCATGGGCTTCGGCCAAGGCTGGCAAGTCGGCCGTGATGGAGGCTGCCGGTTTCTGCAAACGGCCTTCTCTTTCCTGCGCCAGGACCCAGTGGTGGCTGCCCTCCAGGTAGGCCAGTCCGCCGCGTTCCACGGGGCAATCCCCCAGCGGGATCCACATGGAGAGCACCCTGTCGCTGCCGCCACGCAAGTACACCAAGTCGTAGTGCGCCTGGGTTGAGGCGCCAATGCCTGATTCCCCGGGCTTGGTGTGGCGAATGATCTTGCGCTTGTGCAGGTGGACGTCGTCCTCCAGGAACCAGCTGAACCATTCGGCAATGGCTGGCGTTGCGCACAGGCTGGCGTATTCGGTTCCCGGCACCACAGTCTCAAACAGTGCTGTCCGCATTTTCGCCCGGTCAACGGGCCCGTCCGCGGCAATGCCCAGACCGGGCTCGGTGCCGGGCTCGGTCACCTTGGCGTTGGACAGGGATTCAAAATAGTACTTTCTAAAGTCATTGACCAGCGCCGGGTCCAGCTGACCCTTCAGATAGAGGTACCCGTCAGTCCGGAGCCGGTCCCACAAGGCTTTCTTGTTGAACCTCTGCGCAACGGGGACGGGCTCTAGTGGGCCCAGCCGACGTTCCGAAGCGTCCAGAACATAACCGTTTGAAGTAAGCATGCCTCAAGTGTTGACCATCACATTCGTGAAGCCAATGGACTATGCTGACCTCAACTTGGATTTTTCTAACAACAGGAAATCGAGATATGAAGAACTGGTCAACGTACCGGCCCATATCCCCGGTGTTACGTGAGCTGGGTTTGAGCTGCCTTGGCGCCGGCGAGCAGAGCGGGCACCTGCCGTCCTTCAAGAACAGGCGACTCTCCTCCTATGGCCTGGTTTTCATCAGCCACGGGACGGGGTGGTTCCACCATTCAGGGACGACCGAAAAGGTCACGGCGCCGGCGCTAATCTGGCTCTATCCCGGCCTTGAGCATGGCTATGGGTCCTACGCCCAAGGCTGGACTGAGCACTGGGCGCTCTTTTCGGGGGTGGGGGTGCGCGCGTTTGAGGAACTCGGCTGCTTGAGCCGCGAACGCCCCCTGGTGCATCTGGCCAGCGCGGACGTTGCGCTGATCTCGATCTTCCGGCTCCTGCACGACAGCCTTCGGGCCGAGGGACCGCTGGGAGATTTGCAGGCCTCAATCCACACGCAACAGCTCATCGTCAGCGCTGGTCGCAGCAGCATTGCCAGCAGCACAGCGAACAAGTCCGAGGAACTGCTTGGCAGCCTTGGAGAAATCGCCTACGAATCATTGACCCTGGGCCAACAGGCTGCTCAGCTGCGGCTCTCGGAGTCTCAACTGCGCAGATCGGTGCAAAAAGCTGCCGGGGTGGGGCCCAAGGAGTTCGTATTGCAGATGCGGATCTCCCGCTCGCAATCGCTCCTGGCAGAGAGCAACTACCCGATCGAACGAATCGCGCGGCTGGTTGGCTACCAGGACGCCGCCTATTTCAGCCGGCTCTTCTCGCAACGAACCGGCACCTCGCCCTCACAGTTCAGGGCGCAGCACTTCCGGGCCGGACATCCTCTCAATAGCGCTTTTCTCCCCTAAACGTGGCTTGTCCGCTGATCAGGTGTTGCCCAACCACCTTTAAGCGGACAAACTACGTTTAAGCGTGCCGGGCCACTGGCGAGGACTCGCGGTGGGCCGCAAGGATCCGGCGCGCACCGCCACCGCGTCATCATCGTCCTCCAACAGCACTAGCCACCCCTCCTCGCTGTAAGCTAAGTCACTACCACGGCCCGGTGCCGCACCGGTGGAAGGAGCCACGATGCCTGCGCAGAAGAACAGGAAGCGACTCCTTGGCGCCGCGCACGCCGCGGGGCACGCCGCTTCGCATACCCCCGCACCTGCCCCGGAACCGGCCCCTGTTGTCCGGCACAAAAAAGGTGCCGATCTGGCTGCGTTCCTGATGGACCCGCACCGCACGCACACGGCAGTGGTTGTTTCCTTTGTGCCCCAGACTGCGCTGCGCATTGACGCGTTGCATGTTGCAGCGCTGCTGGGAGCCGATGCCGAGGTGTTTGAGGTGGCCAACGGCCCGGATACCCACAAGTTGGAAGCGGGGCTGCCGGAACGCCTGCATGTTTTTGGCAACAGTGCCCGGGTCTACCCGCACGGGGCGCAGTGGACCCGCAGGACGCCGCCGCCGCACATCCTGCACGGCTCGGCACACCTGCCACAGCTTTACACCACCTTGGCACAGGAGGTGCTGGCCGCCGAGCACTTTGACGCCGCCCGGCAAACCACCACCGCCACGCTGCCGGTGCTGAGCGAGGCCGTGGTCAAGGGCTTCCCTTCCGGTGACCGCGCCATGGTGGAGTTGCTCCCCACCGGCAAGAGGGCAGTGATCCGCGGCGAAGACCTGCTCCCGGGCATCCCGCTGGAATGGCTGCTGCGCAAGGGGCAAAAGCTCACGGGCATCTTTGACACGGCCACTGACGCCCTGGATGTGAGCGCCCTGCTGCTGCGGCATCCCTCACCCGTCACCGTTTACAAGCACGGCGATGTGGCCCTGGCCCGGGTCAAGTCAGTTTCCCCCTCCCACGCCCTGGTGCACCTGTGGCCCGGCAGTGATTTCCGGATCGGCGTTGAGCGCATCTCCTCCAATGACCTGGATTCTGCCGTTGACCTGCTCACCGAAGGGGAGGTGGTGCGGGTGCGGGTCTTGTATGAGAACGGCGCGGTGGTCCTGTCCATGCTTGACGTGGACGACGACGAACCCGCCATCGCAGCGCCAGCCCTGCTAAGCGGTGGCCCACCTTGGCTTGACGACACCCGCCCCTACGCGAGCATCTTCACGGCCGGAGCATCCGTGGCGCGGCGTGCCTCAAGCGGCGCCGCCGGCCCTACTGAAGTGACCGGCGTCGGGCATTCAGCTGCCGAACCCGCCCATGAGGAGACCCTGCTGACCCCGCCCGAGCGGCGCACTGCCCTGCATAGCACCCAGATGCAGCTGGAGCTGGCCAGGCACACCATTGTGGAATTGTTGGTGGCGAAAAAGCGGCAGGGCGCCACGGACAAGGTGGCGCGGGCGCTGCAGGATCAGCTCGAGGCGGAGCGCAAAAGCGCTGCCGAGTTGGCCCGATTGCACAACGCCGCCGAGCACCAGCTTGATGCGTTGCGCGCGGATTTGGCCAAGACAAAGTCGGCCCTGGTCCAGCTCAAACAACAGCGCCGTTCCACAACCTCGCGCACAGATGCCCTGGCGGAGAGCCTGTTCCTGGATCCGGCTGAGCAGTTCAAATTTGATGTTCACCTCGCCTGGGCGCGGCTGGTGCCGGCTGCGGACAAATCGGCGCACCCACTGGGCAGCTACAGCTGCAACACCCATTTCCTTGCTTCCTGGTCAAGCATCACCGAACAGCAGCGCGGCAAGACTCTGCGCGCCGTCGTCGACCTGGTGGCTGGGCGGACGGGGCCCTTGCGCAAACGCGAAGCCCACCCGCTCCGGGTCAACGAGGGCGCACACGCCGGGCTCACCATGCGCGGGGACGATGTGTGCATGCGGCTCTACGTGGAAAAGGGCACGGCCGGGGCGCTGCGCCTGCACTATTGGAAGCTGAGCACCGGCGGATTTGAGTTGCATGAGGTGGTCTCGCACGACGTCGTCAAACCGTAGACTTGGCTGACACGAGTGGAAGGAACTGTGCTCAAACCATGGGTCACAACATTGAGCTGGTCAGACTATTAGATGACAGCGGCAACGAGATTGGCACCGCTGACAAGGCGCTGGTCCACACCACCGACACAGCCCTCCACCTGGCCTTTTCCTGCCACATTCTCGATGCCCAGGGCCGGACCCTGCTCACCCGCCGAGCCCTGTCCAAGGTGACGTGGCCGGGCGTTTGGACCAATTCCTGCTGCGGCCATCCGGCGCCCGGGGAATCCTTCGAGGAGGCCATCGTTCGCCGGGCTGCCCTGGAACTCAACCTTGAGGTCGGCAACATCACCGCGGCACTGCCTGACTTCCGCTACCGCGCAGTGGACGCCTCAGGCGTTGTGGAAAACGAGATTTGCCCGGTGTTCACCGCCGTCTACACGGGCCCGGCAACCCTCTCCCCCAACCCGGCCGAAGTCTGCGACTGGGAGTGGGCGGACCTTGTGGATGTGGAGGAGGCAGTTGCCGCCACGCCCTTCGCGTTTAGCCCGTGGCTGGTGCAACAGCTTTCCGAAGGTGTCTACACCGGCGGACGTTTCCCCAGCTAAGCCCCACCCTGGCTAAGTCCGACCATGGCCGCGCTGCGCTCCCAAAGCGAGCTGGCAAGGGCTTCATCCTTGGCCAGCTTGTTGGTTTTGGCCACCTTGCGCTTGGCGTAGTACTCCCCGGGGGTCCAGTCCACCCCGGGCGTGGTGGTTGCCAGCCACATCAAGGTGTCGGCACCCTGCTCTGGAGCGAGCATAAACCGCCGCACCAGGCCCCAGTAGACCATTCTGCTGAGACTTGTTGACGCGGCTGCGAAGTTGCTGCGCACCACCCCCGGATGAAAGGCCGCCGCGTTGACGCCGTGGTCACCGAAGCGTTTTTGCAGTTCCTTGGTGAACAGGATGTTGGCGAGCTTCGCATTTCCGTAGGCAGCACTGTGCGAATACTTCTTCGTCGCGTTGAGGTCATCGATGTCAAAGCGGGCCATGAAGTGGTTGGCCGCGCTGGAGGTGTTGATGACGGTGGCCCGGTCCGCCACCAAACGCTCAAGCAACAGATTCGTCAACAGGAACGGGGCCAGGTGGTTGACCTGAAAGGTCTTCTCAAAGCCATCAATAGTTTCCTCACGTTCGGCCATGATGCCGCCGGCGTTGTTGACCAGAACGTCAATGCGGGGATATTTCGCCAACAGCTTCGCCGCCAGGGTGCGGACCTGCGCCAACTCGGTAAAGTCGGCGAGAAAGTAATCCGCCTCAAGTTCGCTGGCAATGGCCGCCGTCTTCGCTGGCGACCTTCCCACCAGAACCAGGGTGTCCCCGGGATAGGCCAACATTTTTGCTGCGGCAGCACCGATTCCGTCGCTGGCGCCGGTAATGATGAGTGTGCGTGACATGGTGTGTCCTTAGAAGAGTTTCAATCTAGCTGCGGGCCGCCAAGCATTCTGGCGACTTTTTTCTCCAACGCGGCAACAGAAACGTCGGGCAAGACAATGAGACCATCGAGTTCCTTGCGGGCCCGCTTGTACGCTGTTTGACGCTCAGCCGGGCTGGCGGCATCGTCCTCAGCAATCTTGACAAGCTTCTTCGCCGTTCCCAGGCGTTGCCGGTCCGCCTCGCTGAACGCCTTGTCCTTGATCCTACGGGCTTCCTTTTCCGCCACGTCGAAGGCCACGGCAAAGGCATTGACGGCATTTCTGTAATCATCCCAGCGGCTTTTGGCGGCTACATCGGTGGCAGCCAACGGACGCAAGGCATCGGCGTCGCGCTTTGCTCGCAGGAAGGCAACAGTCAAGGACTCCCGGACATCACTCATCATGGGGAAGTCAATCAGCTTGCCCACGTCCAGCTCATAGTCCAGCCAACGCCTGTTGACGACGTCGTGCTCAGCCATGAGTTTGGCAACGTCGGCCACCGAATACCCCTGCGGCCCGGGCCCCGCAGGCGCAGCATCCGCCACAGCGTGCTTGCCAACTGCTATATCCAGCCCGGCCACCTCCGGGTGCGCCAGCTTGTACAGTTCAACCTTGCGCTGGTGACGGCGCTCGGCAGAGTTGTTCATGGCCTTGCCCCAGCCACCCAAAATACCGGCCAGGGGAAAAGCCAACCACCAGTATGTGCCGGCAAACTGCCAAAATTCGTGCATGAGTCCATGGTGCCACTTGTGCCCGACGCCACCTAGACGGGGCGTTGGTGTGTTGACACAATGACGAAAACTTTAGCCAATGTCGAGCCTGCGGCGAAGGGGGCTATGATGCCACGAGCGCCCGGATGCCCCTGGAGGCGTTGTCGATGAGTTGAAATGCCGCCTCACCGATCCGTTCGGCGTGGTCGGTGGTCCCGCCGAGCAGGGCATCGAGCAACATGTTGTTGACGCCACCCACCACGGCGACCGTCGTGAGCCGGGCAAACTCAAAAATGTTGGCCGCCTCGGCAGTCCCCAGCCTTGCCGTGAGCTGCGCCCGCCCATGCTCGGGATCGATCCCACTCAGGAGCAACAACTGCAACATTGACTCCTCGGCAAAGTCGATCATGGTTTGGTGGCGTTTGGCTTCCAAACCGGCGGAAATGCCGACAACCTCCACCAGGATGATCTGGGCATGGCGGGGGTCCCCGAGCATGAAAGCAACTGCCTCATCGATGCCGGCACGCACCGACGCGAACAAATCCAGTCCCGGCGTCCGCATGGCACAAGCCATGCGGGCCGTCAGCAGGGCGTCCAAGTGGGTGTAGACGGTTTGGAGCAGGTGCTCACGCGATTCAAAGGACTCATAGAAGTACCGCTCGCTGAGACCGGCACTTTGACACAGCGTCTTGACCTTCGAGGCGGCGTACCCCACAGTGCCGAAGACGTCTATGCCCGCCGCCACCAGACGCCGCTGGCGTTCCAGAACCCGCTCGGCAGATTCAAGCCCAGAGTAGCGGCGTCCCAGTCGTTCCCCGGTGAAGGATTTATCCGGGAGCTCAAGGCGCTGGTCGGGGAAGGAGTCACTCATCAGCACAGTCTAGTTCAAGCCCCCACCCATTCTGAGCGGGTCCAATCCTGCCCGGTGGCCGCCGTCGTGCACCACGTGTTTACCTGCGCCACAGGGTATAGCCGCGGGCTCCGCCGGGGCTGAAACTGTTGCCGAGCGGGCAGTCCACGCGCCGCAATCGTGGCAGAATGGCAGTGATTCCTCATGAGCACCAGCATAGAAGTTCAGTCAGCGCGGCAGCTCGGCGAGCCGGAAGGGCCAGCGCCTGCCGGGGAGAAAACGCGCCAGATTCCTGATGTTCCGCGGCGCGTTTTTCTTCTCACGCTGGGCACGGCAGCCGTCACCACGGCGTTTCAGGCCAACATTGCCGCCGACTATCTCCTGACGGAGCGCAGCCAGTACCGCATCACCACCCCCGACAATGCGGAGAACAGGGCTGCCGCGCAGCGTTTTCCGGGGAAGACTTGGTATCTGCTCGGCGGATTCAGGGTCAGCCATCGCGATGCCGGACGAAAGGCGGCTGCCTTGCAGGGGGCCATGAACCAGCGAGCACCGGCGTCCTACATTGGCTATTCCAATGAGGGCATCGACATTGCAGCCCTGTTCATCGCCATTCAGCGCGACCTGCATGCACGCAAAATACACACCGTGTACTTTTACGGTGACAGCTTTGGCGCCATGGCGGCCGTGGTCTTGGCATCCTTGCTGACCAGCATCGGCATCACCGTGGCAGTGGTGGTGATGGGTTCAAGTCCCAGCAGCGTCCGCGACATTGTGGACCCGGGCAAGGCCTACATTTCCGTGGCAGGCAAAGTGGTGCCGTATGTGGGCCTACTGGGCCGGCTGGCTACTGGCGTGTTTGGCGGGCTGGCCAACCCCAACGGTCAAGGCCTGTATGACGCCGCCCGCGGCGGCATCTCCCGTTCCCTCGACCCGGAAAACAACTCACTGATCCTGAGCACCACACAGGCAACCTTTTTACAGGCATTCCCTGCCCAGTACGACGGCGGAATCCTGAGCAGTACAGGGATCGGGCTGATCTACGATCCGGCGGACTTCATTGTCAACGCCCGCGCGGCCACATTGGGCTGGGAGTCAATGTTCCCCCACAACCCGCACTTTGCCTACAACGTCCCCAACACGGGCCACGCCAGCCCCGAGATCCACCCCGCTGTTTACACCACTGCCCTGCGCGTTGTGCTCGATCAGCTGGACCCGCTGCCGCTGACCAGCAAGCCCGTGCAGCCGATCTTCTAGCGGTGCGGCCTAGCGGACCTTGGTCTGGGCCAGCAGCTGCTCAAAGGGCAGGGAGGTCATGTCAAACGCTTCGCGCTGCGCCCTTTTTTCCTTGTGATTCACGGCCGTCACGGCCGGACTGGCCGGGCTGGCCGCTGCCGCGTCCGGCCCGGACGGCGCAGTGCTTGGCTGCGATATCTGGGCCAGGACGGCGGCCAATTCGCCGGCACCCCGGTCAATCCGGCGCTCCAACGACTGCGTCCCGGCACTGCCCCAATCCTCGGGCGAGGCGTAGATGGCTGTTGCCATGGTGCTGGCGCGCAGGTAACTGAACAACGGACGCATGGCCATGTCCAACACGAGCGAGTGGCGTGGAGTTCCGCCCGTGGCGCCAAACAGCACGGGCATGCCGTCGAGGAACTTCGGGTCCAAAATGTCAAAGAATGACTTAAAAAGCCCGGAGTAGGAGGCGCTGAAGGTAGGCGTCACGGCAATCATGGCGTCGGCCCCGGCCACCCGTTGGACCACGTCGTTCAGGGCCGGGCTGGCATAGCCGGTGACCATGTTATTGGCAATGTCGGTGGCGAAATCGCGCAGATCAATCACATCCAGCACGGCAGTGACGCCCTGCGCGGCCAATCGGGTACGCAGTTGCGCACCCATCTGATCGGCCAGCAGGCGGGTGGAGGAGGGAACTCCCAGACCGGCAGAAATGACCACTACGTTTCGTTGCACAACTACTCCTTGACGACCTCAACCAATTCATGCGTATGCATGTAATTGAGTCAACGGGGTGGTCCCGGCAGTTATTCCCTGTGGCAGTCCGGCCCCGGCCTGGCCGGACCCCGCGCTAGTCGTCCATCCCGGTCTGGGCGCCGCCGTGGTGCGCTTTCACCGGATGGCTGTGGGTGTCGGTGTGGCGGTCCGCCGCGATCTGGTTGATCCGGCCCCGACTGAGGTACCAGCCAAGGATGAGCGCCGGGATGATGACCACCAGCGAACCGATGGTCCAGGTGCCCACGGGGCTGTCGAAGGCCATCAAGACCAGCACGGCCAGCAGGAACGCGAGCGTCAGATAGCCCGTGTACGGGGCGCCGATCATGCGGAAGGCGGGTCGGATGGCCTGCCCCTTTTTGACCAGCCGGAACAAGGCCAACTGGCAGAGCACGATCATGGCCCAGGAGGCGATGATGCCCAGAGCAGCCATGTTCAGCACAATTTCAAAGGCCTCCGACGGGACCAGTGCATTCAAGATGACGCCCAGCAGGGCAACGGCGGCGGTGAGCAGGATACCGCCGTAGGGGACGCCGGCTCTGTTCAACTTGGCGGTGAACTTCGGTGCCGAGCCGGACAATGCCATGGAACGCAGGATCCGGCCGGTGGAGTACAGCCCGGCGTTCAGCGATGACATGGCGGCCGTGAGCACCACAAGGTTCATGATGGCGTCAATACCTTCAACACCTATGGAACCAAAGAAGGTGACAAAGGGGCTCTCCCCCGCCTTGTACGCGGTGTACGGCAGCAGCAGCGACAGCAGGATCAGGGAGCCCACATAGAATACTGCAATCCTGATGATGACAGTGTTGATGGCCTTCGGCATGACCTTTTCCGGGTTCTGCGTCTCGCCGGCCGCCGTCCCGATCAGCTCGATGGACGCATATGCAAACACCACGCCCTGCATGACCACCACCACCGGTAGCAGCCCGTTCGGGAAGAACCCGCCGTTGTCCGCGATCAGGCTGAAGCCCACTTCCTGCCCGGCCACGGGGGTGCCGAAGATGACAAAGTAGGTGCCCACCAGCAAGAAGGTCACCAGCGCCACCACCTTGATGAGAGCAAACCAGAACTCCATCTCGCCAAAGACCTTCACGGAGACTAGGTTCAGTCCCAGCACCAACAGCAGTGCCGCCAGCGCCCACACCCACTGCGGCACTGTGCCCATCCAGGGCACGTACTTTGAGAAGAAGTGCATGTACAGCGCCACAGCGGTGATGTCCACAATGGCCGTCATGGCCCAGTTGAGCCAGTACAGCCAGCCGGAGACAAACGCCGCCTTCTCACCGAAGAACTCCCGCGCGTACGACACAAATGAGCCCGAGCTGGGGCGGTGGATGATCAGTTCGCCCAGGGCCCGCAAAATAAGGAACGCGAAGAAGCCGCAGATCGCGTAGCTGAACATGAGTGCGGGGCCGGCGCTAGCCAAGCGTCCGCCGGCACCCATGAACAGGCCGGTGCCGATGGCCCCGCCAATGGCGATCATCTGGATTTGCCGGGATTTCAGGCCCTTGTGCAGCCCGGCGTCCTCCGCTGTCAACGCGGCACTGGGGGCATCTTGAACTAAGTCAGATACTTCGATTGTTTCTTGGTGGTTCATGGTGCAAATCCTTTTCGTCTGTGCCGTGTGGCTTCGCCGCCCCCTGCGTCGTTGCCGGTTGGCGGTATCAGTCAGCTAAGTTGGCGAGATGTTCCGGGCGCAGCAGCTCCTGGAGCTGCTCAGCGGTGAGCAGTTGGCGTTCCAGCACCAGTTCGGCCACACCACGGCCGGTGGCCAGGGCCTCCAGGGCGATGGCGGTGGACGTGGTGTAGCCCAGGTGCGGGTTCAGCGCGGTGACCAGGCCGATGGAGTGTTCCACCTGCGCCCGCAGCTTGTCCTCGTGGGCGATGATGCCGCGGATGCACTTGTCGGCCAGCGTCATGCACGCCGCCTCCAGGTGGCGCATGCTCTTGCTCAGGCTGTGCACAATGATCGGCTCAAAGGCGTTGAGCTGGAGCTGTCCGCCCTCGGCCGCCATGGTGATGGTGACGTCGTTGCCGATAACCTCATAAGCTACCTGATTCACCACCTCCGGGATCACCGGGTTGACCTTGCCGGGCATGATCGAGGAGCCAGCTTGGACGGCCGGCAACGTGATCTCGCCAAATCCGGCACGGGGCCCGGAGGAGAGCAGGCGCAGGTCATTGCAGATCTTGGACAACTTCACGGCCACGCGCTTGAGCACACCCGAAAGGTGCACAAAGGCGCCGACGTCGGAGGTCGCCTCGATCAGGTCAATGGAGGTTGTCAGCGGCAGCCCGGAAATCTCCGCCAGATGGCGGCAGGCCAGCGCCGAGTACCCCACCGGCGCGTTGAGCCCGGTGCCGATGGCCGTGGCGCCGAGGTTGATCTCATGCACCAGCAGGGTGGATTCGGCCAGGCGCGCCCGGTCCTCCCCCATGGTCACCGCATAGGTGTTGAATTCCTGGCCGAGCGTCATGGGCACGGCGTCCTGCAGCTGGGTGCGGCCCATCTTCACCACCGTGCGGAATTCCACCGCCTTCGCGGCGAAAGCATCGCACAGGTACTCCATGGCCGTCACCAGAGATTTCGCCCCGAAAATGGTGGCCACGTTGACGGCCGTCGGGTAGACGTCGTTCGTGGACTGGCTCAAGTTCACGTGGTCGTTCGGGTGCAGGAACTGGTACTCGCCCTTCCGGTGGCCCAGAATCTCCAGGGCCCGGTTGGCGATGACCTCGTTCGCGTTCATGTTCGACGACGTCCCGGCACCTCCCTGGATGACGTCCACCACGAACTGCTCATGCAGTTTCCCGGCAATGATCTCCTGGCAGGCCGCAATGATGGCCCCGGCCCGGACGTCGTCGAGCAGTCCCAGCTCGTGGTTGGCCTGGGCGGCGGCCTGCTTGACCATGGCCAGCCCGTTGATGAGGTGGGTGTTGTAGGTCAGCGCAATCCCGGTGATGGGAAAGTTTTCCACGGCACGCAGCGTATGCACACCCCAGTAGGCGTCGGCGGGAATGTCGCGGTCACCTATCAGGTCGTGTTCGCTGCGGTACGGGACCGGATCGGACACGGGGCTGGTGGACATGGTCTGGGACATGGCTCTCCTTGGTTCGGGCGCTTCGTTGGGCCCATGATGCGGATGGTGGTGCGGGAAGGTCCTGGGGTCGGGCAGCTCAGCGGTCGAAGGGCAGGCCCCGCAGTTCGCCCACCGGGTGGCCGCCGCCGTACACGGGCAGGTGATTGAAGGCGGCCAATTGTGCCGGAGCAACACCCAGGGCCAGCAGGGCCGGGACCGCCGCCGGCATCCGGGCGCGGTCGCCGCCGTCGGAAATTTTCAGCGCCAGAGCGGTTCCGTCAGCCAGCGCTATCAGCTGGATGCCCTCAAAACCGTCCTTGGCCAGCAGTCCGGGGACGGCCTCCATCAGGGCTGTGACATCCCGGCCGCGGCCGGCCACCAGGTCCGGGTGGGCGCGCATGGCGTCGGCAACCCGGCGTTCGGGCGTACCCGGCGCCGCCGTGACCATGGCCCCAAACGCGCGGGCCATGCCGGTCAGGGACACGCCAAACACCTCGGTGCCGCAGCCGTCGGTGCTGATGACCGTGAGAGTCTCACCGGTCAGTTCCGCCACAACGTCACGGATCAGGACGGTCAGCGGGTGCTCCGGGTGCAGGTACGTTGCCAGGGGCCAGCCGTTGCGGGCACAGGTGGCCAGCAGCGCCGCGTGTTTGCCGGAACAGTTTTGGGCCAGCTGCGTGGGGCCGTTGCCTGCGCGCAGCCAGTCCGCGCGTTCGGTGATGCCGTAGGGCAGATCGGTGGAGTTGCCCAGATCCTCCGGGCGCAGCCCTGCCTCGGCAAGGATCTTGGCCGCCGTGTCCTGATGTTCCGCCGCACCCGAGTGGCTTGCCGCGGCCAGGGCCAGCTGGTCAGTCGGCAGCTCAAGGCCGGCCCGGAGCATGGCCACAGCGATCAGCGGCTTGAGCGCGGATCTGGGGTACACGCGGGCGCCGGGCTCACCGCGCGACAGCAGGCTCCCGCCGTCGGGCCCCACCGCGGCAAGCGAACCAAAGTGGACGCTTTCAACCAGGCCGCCACGGGTTTGCACGGCAAGCGGTGCGTGGGCGGGAAATTCCTTAGTGGTCATGTTCTGCTCCCATGATGACGCCCAGCGCGGCGTCGACGGCTGTGAGGTGGATGGCCATGGCCCGGCCGGCGTCCGTGGCGTTGCCGTCGGTGATGGCGTCCAGGATCATGCCGTGTTCCAGATCGGATTTGCGCGTGCGGCCGGTGATCAGGTTGATGGTTTCGGACTGCTTGGCCATGGCGTCGCGGATGTCGTTGATGACGCGCTCAAACACGCCGTTGCCGCTGGCCCGGGCAATGGCTGCGTGGAAGCTGGCGTCCAGGCTGACCCAGATTTCCGGGTCGTCCTCCTCGGCCATCAGGGCAAGGATGCCGCGCATCTGCTCCAGCTGTTCGGCGGTGCGGCGGGTGGCGGCAAATTCGGCGGCCGGCACCTCGATGTGGGGGCGGGCCTCCATGAGGCTGCGGGCCGAGAACGTGCCAAGGACCAGGTCGCTGGAGGCACGATTGGCGATGACGAAGGTGCCCTTGCCGGTCAGCGTTTCCGTCAGGCCCAGGGCTGTGCAGGATCGCAGCGCCTCCCGGATGACGGAGCGGCTGACACCGTATTGCTGGGCCAAGGTGGTTTCGCTGCTGAGCTTGGTGCCGAGTTGCAGGGCCCCGGCCTCGATGGCTGTGCGGATGGCCTTGAAGACGGCCTCCGCGGCACTGACCCGGACAACCGGCCCCTGTCCTGCTGTCCAGCTGTCTGACAAGTTCATAAGGGAGACTATGACACGGCTCACAAGCTCCTGTCAATCCGCCCCACACTTCAGACGCTATCGCAGCAATGGTCAACTTTTCCGGGACGCTCTCGCAGCAATGGTCACGAAAAGCGCAACGCTCTCGCAACGGGTGAGAGAGCGTTCGCGAAAAAGCAACCATTGCTGCGAGAGCGTTGGGGAAAAACACACCATTGCTGCGAGAGCGTCTGTCGGTGCGGGGCTACTGCATGCTGAACTGGTATTCGGCCGGGACGGCCTCGCCGGGGCACACCTCGCGCCACAGCTCCGTCAGGGAGTTCACGCCCTCGCGCAGATCGGCCACTTCAATGCCCGCCTTGAGGATGGCAGCCGCAGCTGCACGCTCACCTGTTCGGGCGCACGCCAGCGCCTGCAGGAACTTGACCCGCCCCACCGCTGCCAACGGCTCCGGCGCAAGGCTGAATATCTCAAGCGCCAGCTGCGCATGGCCGTTGTCCACGGCCATGGTCATGGCTTCCACCAGAAGCCAGCGGTTGTCCACCTCCAGGGCACATGCGGTACTGAACTGGGCCAAGCCGCCGGTGATGTCACCGGCCGCCAGCAACACCAAGGCAAGACCACGCAGCGCCAGGACCCGGCTCCGCGGGCTGAGCGGATCCGCTGCAATTGGGGTTCCAGCCAAAACCGCGCGGTACAGGTCTGCAACGACAGCCAGATCTTCGGCGCTGTTCGACGCCCGGGCGTGGACCATGACCGCGCGGTGGAAGGCCGCCTCGGCGCTGGCGTTGCCGCCGGCCGTGAGCAAGTCCTCCCAATCCAGGCCGCGAACAAAGGCGCGGGCACCGCCGAAGGGCTGGCCGTCGTTGCTCTTGAGCAGTTCCAGCCACGGCTCTTGATCGGAGGTGAGGGTTTCGGGCGCAAACGGGGTTCCCGATTCATTGAGCCACTCCAGCCCTGCATGGCGGCGACGCAGCACCTCCAAAGCACCCCAGCCACTGCCAGCCAGCACCATTTCCGCAGGTGGCAGATCAGCCCAGCGTCCGGCGTCGGACAAGGCATCAGCGATGGCGGCCTCCGAAACCAGGGCCTCGACGCGCTGCGCGCCATGAGCGACGGCGTCGTCCCAGGGACCGGCTGCGAGCGCGGGGTCAAGGGCGGCGTTCCCGTACGCCTCCACCCAGTGCCAGCTGGCACCGGCGGGCATGGGCACGTGCTCAAATTGGGTCTGGGCCAGCCCGGCCTGGATCTCCGCGTAGTGCCGCGGTTCGCCCGAAATGGTGGGTGTCAGCCATTCCTGCCAGCGGTGCCCGCCCACGGTTTCGCCCCATATGAACAGCTTCCGGCCGCGCAGTTGCGCCGACGATACCAACGCGAGCCCGTCGCCGTCGCCGTCGGCTGCAACCTCCCAGCGGCGCTCCGCCGCGGCGATGTCGAAGAAGAAGTCGGTGGCCTGGGCGTTGTTGACGGGCCAGGTGGCGTCCCTGCCGTGGAAATTGGTGGCATCCACGCGGGTCATGGAACCGTCGTAGTCGGTGGCGTAGGATTCCTTCGCCGGGGCAATCACGCGCGTTGCGGGGGTCTGCGGGACGGCGGCGTTGGTCCACCAGTACATGGGCACGGTTTTGTCATTCGGGTTTTGAATGCGCACGGCCACGAACACCACGGGCGAGTCCTCCGGCAGCCATGCGTCGATCTGAAATACCACCTCACGCAGCCTGTCGAACTCCCACATCCGCAGGATTTCCTGCCCTTCGGGGGTCCGCACGATCGCCGAATGCAGGGGTGAGCTGGAGGTGGGCGAGTGCCCGCGCGTGCCGATGTTGTATTCGATTCCGCCGGCAAACCAGGCGTTGCGCAGGGCCAGGTTGCCGAACATGATCCGGTCCTGGGTGTGCAGCAATTCCTTGCCTGTCGCCTTGTCGGTGAGTTCCCAGAGCCGGCCACCGAGCTGCGGCAGGAACAGCGCCCGAACCTTGCTGTTTTCTAGCACGACGGCGGTCAGTTCCGTGGGGCTGACGTCCCGGGAGTAGCTCTCCTGCAGGGGGTAGGGGTAGATGTTGTTCACTTTCCCCCAACCCACGCCCGCGGCAATCCCCTCCGGGATGCCCTCACCCACCGTGTAGGGCGGCTCCAACAACGGCTGAACGGATGGCATGGGCGAATCCGGCCCCAGTTCGGCCAGTTCAATCACTCGAGTGGTGAGCGTCAGGGTGGAAGTCATGCGGTGTTCCTGTTCCGGGATGGAGATGCCTGAGGTGGCGGGTGCACGAGTTCTGCTGCCCACTGGTGAATGGTCAGGAGCCTACCGGATTTAGCTGCTTTGTGGATGGAGAGCCCTTCCAACAAGCACATTGTGTCAAAACCGTGTCGGGTACCGGCAGGCGTGATGTGTCGTACGACGCCGGCCTGCCGCCTGTTCTTGCTACCCCCTCCGCCGCTGGTGTTGAGAAGCCCCCTGCCACGGCGAAGGCGCACAGGCTTCCTCCGCGAGCCTTGGGGTGGGGCCTTCACAGTGCGTTGCGCCAGGTCACCAGCTTCATGACGCTTGCCCGGCCGATGGCGGCACTCACGGCGACCCCCGCAACAATGACGAAATTGCCGGGGATCAATTCGCCTTGGCCCCAGAACATCAGCACTGCCGTGACAGTACCGGTGGCCAGCGCAAACGCCAACACGTGGAGCCTTTGGTCGCGGACCCGGCGCAGCGGCCAGGCAATCAGGATCGCCAGCGGCAGCCCCACGCTGGCTGCAACGGGGAAGCCGTAGAACAGGACAACGAGCAGAAGAGACAAGCCGGCGAAACCTCCTTCCCCTAGGAAACCGAACACCGTCAATCCCAGACAAAACACCAGGAACGTCACGGCCCAGCCGATCAGCACGGCCGGGGCACCGTAGCGCATGCTGAAGCGCTCGGGCGTCACAGCAACGTCCGGCCGCTCAGTGTTGGCGTCGTTTGTCATCGAACCGCCTCCTTCATATCTTGCACGCAGCTGCTCCCCACGATGTCCTCAAGGGCACCTCCCAGGTCCGGGTGCAGCCAGATGAATCCGGCGTCCTGCAACTTCCGGGCGGAAACCCAGCGGCTCTTGAGTACCAGCTCCGTTTCGGTGCGAATGATCACGGCCCCGATCGTAAGCAGCCACGCTGGTGTGGGCAGTCCGAACCGGACCCCGTTTGCCGCGCGCACTGCTGCCATCAGCTCCGCATTCGTCACCACATGAGGGGCGGCAATGTTGACCGGACCGGTGATCTCGCGGTGCTCATGGAGGAACAAGACGGCCCGGAACAAGTCGTCAACGTGAATCCAGCTGTATTTTTGCCGGCCGACTCCCATGCGCCCGCCCAACCCCAGCCGGGCCAGGTTGCTGAAGGGCCGCATGACGCCACCGCCTTGGCCCATGGCGATGGTGATGCGCAGCGGTATCTTGCGTGTGTGCGGAGTGTGCGCCGCGGCGAGCGTCGCTTCCCAGCCCCGCGCCACGTCCACGGAAAAGCCGGAGCCCAGTTCGCCGTCGTCCTCGTCTTGGGCACGGTCCCGGGCATCCCGGTAAATGGTGCCCGTGCTGGCGTTGAACCAGTCCCGCGGCGGGTGGTTGCAGGCGGCGACCGCGCGGCCCAGCTCGGCGGTGGTGTCCATGCGCGAGCGGATGATTTCAGCCGTATTGGCCGGGGTGTAGCGGCAGGAGACTGACTTTCCGGCGAGGTTGATCAGCAGCTCGGCCCCGTCCAACAGCCCGGTGATGGCGGAGGTGTCGCCCCAGACGGCGTCGCCCGAACGGCCAATGGTGCGGACCCGCCACCCGGCCTCGGCAAAGTGGCAGCGAAAATGGGTGCCGAGGAATCCGGAGGCCCCGGCGATGACAACTGTTTTCACAGCTGCACCTTCGCCTTGAGCGCCAGCGCTTCCTCCACCAACTGCTTCACCACAGGCAGCCGCGAAAAGGACACCAGCTTGGCCACCAGGGGTGCGGCCCCGTCGATCAAGGTCCGGGTGCGGCGCTGATTCGCGGAGCTGTCATAAACCCAGAACAGCACCACCCCCATGTAGGCCAGCCACAGCAGTTCTGGCAGCTGTGCGCGGAGGAAGTGCGGAACTTTTGTGCCGTCAATGACGTCGGCGAAGATCCCCACGGCGTTCTCCCGGGCCTCCTTGGACGCCTCACCAAAAGGGCTCAGCGCAGACCGTGGCGGGAGGGCACTGGACATGAACGCACCGCCAAAGTCGTGGTACGGAGTCAGCGCGTCCACGCCGGCGCGAAGTGCCGCCTTGAGCCTGTCCGCCAATCCGTTGACACCGCTCATGGCCACGGCTGCGGCGGCGCGCTGCTCAGCCACGGATTCCCGGTACAACTCCAACACCAGCTCATCCTTGGAGGCGTAGTAGTAGTAGGCGCTGCCCAGGGAAACACCTGCTTCACCGGCTATGGCCCGCATGGTGGTCTTTGCGAACCCCCGGGTGCGGAACATGCCCAGGGCAGTATCCAAGACCAGTGCCTTGGTTTGCGCGCCCTTGCCATCCATCGTCAGATCCCCTTTTTTGAACGTGTTCAATTATCAGTAAAGCACTGTTTTTGAACATGTTCAATACTGTCTCACGGACTGCAGCCAAACACCCCACAGCAACCACGGCCCGCGTTGCTGTGCAAGACTGTGCAACATGTCAGCAGCATGGATCGATGAACTCTTGGTACCGGGCCGCCAGTTGCGCCAGCTCGACGGCGGACTCCTCTCGGCGCTCGACGCGGACGACCACGGGTCCTCCTATGACAGGCGGGCGGCCTTCTACGACCGCATCGTTGGCTCCAGGATGTACAACCGCCTGGTGTGGGGATCATCGCCGGCCTCATACGCCGCATTTGCCGCCACGGCTGTTGCTGGCGGCCTCGGCCCGATGCTGGATGTGGGCTGCGGCAGCGCAGTTTTCACTGCCGGCCCCTACCGCCGCACCGATCGCCCACTCATACTTGTTGACCGATCGCTGGGGATGCTGAGTCGCGCCGCAGAGCGCCTGGAGGCCAATGGGGTCAACCGGCACCGGATGGCGTTGATCCAAGCGGATCTGTTCGATCTGCCCTTCCTCCCCCAGGCATTTACGGCTGTCGCCAGCTTCGGCGTGCTGCACCTCTTCGACGACGTCGCCACCACCTTGGGCGCCCTAAAATCTCAAGTGTCACCAGGCGGCACGCTCCATGCCACGTCACTGGTCAGCGGGTCCGCCCGTGGACGCCGCGCCCTGGCCCTGCTGCACCGCACCGGCGAGGTGGCGACCCCGCGCACCGAAGACGAACTGGGTGCCGCAGCCCGCCAGGTGCTCGGTCCCGCCGCGTCGATCAGCAAGGAAGGGTCCATGGCGTTCTTGAGCTGGCAGAACTGAACCCACCACAGCGAACCAACACCCGGGTCAACAGTGACGCAAACGCCTCCCCCTTGTGCCGGCAGGCAAGTCGCGTTATGTTCGGGCACGTACACCCGCTCTACTCCCGACCGGAAGGCACCCCATGGCTTACATCACCGTTGGAACTGAAAATAGCGCCAAAATTGAGCTTTACTATGAAGATCAGGGGGCCGGCCAGCCGGTGGTGCTGATTCACGGCTACCCGCTCGACGGGCACAGCTGGGAACGCACTGCACGCGAACTGCTCGACGCCGGCTACCGGGTCATCGCCTACGACCGCCGCGGATTTGGCCAATCGAGCAAGGTTGCTGCGGGCTACGACTACGACACCTTTGCCGCAGATCTAAACACGATCTTGGAGACGCTCGATCTCAAGAACGCCATTCTGGTGGGGTTCTCCATGGGCACCGGCGAGCTGGCCCGCTACGTTGCCAAGTACGGCCACGCACGCATTGCCAAGCTGGCCTTTCTGGCCTCACTCGAGCCATTCCTGGTGGCACGGGAGGACAACCCGGACGGTGTCCCACAGGAGGTCTTCGACGGCATAGCCGCCCAGGCCAAGGACGACCGCTTTGCCTGGTTCACGAACTTCTTCGGTGATTTCTACAATCTTGATGACAACCTCGGCACCAGGATCAGCCAGGAGGCCGTGACGGCCAGCTGGAACGTTGCCGTCTCAAGCGCAGCCGTGGCCGCCTACGCCGTGGTACCGGCCTGGATCGAGGATTTTCGCGGTGACGTGGAAGCAGTAAAGGCCAGCGGTTTGCCGGCGCTGATTCTGCACGGCACGGCGGATAACATCTTGCCCATTGATGCCACGGCCCGTCGCTTCCGCACGGCCCTGCCGGGGGCCGACTATGTGGAAATCGAAGGCGCTCCCCACGGCTTGCTCTGGACCCATGCCGAGGAAGTCAACGCGGCACTGCTGGCGTTCCTGCAAAAATAGCCGGAGCATTCCCGGTTACACGGCCTGACGCCACGCCGCGCGGCGTCAGGGCGCGGCCGGGCCGTCCCCCACGCTGGCCAGCAGCTGCTGCTCGACGCCGGACCAACTGACGGTGAGATGGGGCCCCGGTTGTGGCGTGCCGGTGGCGCCCACCACCCTGCGGAGCACCAGTGCCAACGGCCCCACGGGGATGGCCGTGATGCCAGCTGCGGTGTGGGGCGTGCCGATGACCAGTTCGGGGACGGCCGCGCCGTCAGTTCCGGTGCTGGTCAGCTGCGCCACAGCCAGCTCGGCCACATACACGGGGTCGCCGGTGGCGTCATAGACCCAGCGGTGACCAAGGACCGAATGCTCCATGGTGCCCATCAGGAACGCCTCGGCACCAGCCAGCGGCGCGCCGCGATACGTCAACGGCACCTGGTAGACGCGATGTCCGGCACCCACCAGCTGGGTCTCGATCCCCACCTCCCCGGCCGGGTCATCGAAGCGGAAGGAGCCCAGCCGCGCCAAGGGCGAGTCGCCGCCGTCGAACCAGTCTTGCAGCGGCAGCCAGGCTCAGCCTCCCCGCGAAAGTACAGTTAATGCCAATGTTCCAGTTGAACATCGGCATTAACTGTACTTTCGCGGGGGCGGTTAGATGTCCAGGTGGGTGGGCCCAAACATCTTCAACAGCACATCAACCACGACCACGTTGGGTCCGTCGGCGGCGAAGCCGGCCGTGAGTGCCGCCCCCACATCCTCGGGCTTCACGCGCTGGGCGGGAACACCGAAGGCCTCCGCCAGTTTCACAAAGTCGGGCCGGGCCAGCTCGGTGTGCGTGGCCTTGCCGAAGGTGTCGATCATGTATTCGCGCAAGATGCCGTAGCCGCCGTCGTCCACGATGAGCCAGGTGACCGGGGCGTTGTGCTGCTTGGCGGTGGCCAGTTCGGCGATGGAGTACATGGAGGAACCGTCGCCGGCCACGGCCAGCACTCGGGACGGCCGGCCCAAGCGTTGCAGGCCAAGCGCGCCGCCAATGGCCGCCGGGAAGCCGTAGCCCAATCCGCCGGCGCCCTGTGCGGAATGGAATTCGCCGTCCTTGGCATCCCAGCAGCTCCAGCCCCAGTAGGCGGAGATGGTCATGTCCCAGAAGGTCTGCATATCGGCCGGGACTGCCGCACGAATGTCGGCCATGAACTTGCGTTCCAGGCCCAGGTCCTGCCCGTCGAGGCGGTCCTGCACCTTGGCCAAGGCGTCGGCCACAACGGACTGCGGGGTGTCACCGTGCCAATCCGCATTCTCACCGTGAGGTTCGCTCAAGGCCGCGTCGAGCATGCGCAGGGCCTGGCCGGCGTCGGCCCTAATCCCCAGGGCGGGTCGGTTGGATTCGAGCACCCGGGGTTCGGCGTCGATCTGGATGATCCGTCCGCGCGGCTCCATCGTGAAGTAGTTGCTGGAAACCTCGCCCAGCGACGAACCAATGACCACCAGCACGTCGGCGTCCTCAAGAACTTCCGTCACGTACTTGTCCTCCACCCACGACTGGAGTGAGAGTTCGTGGTTCCAGGGGAACGCGCCGTTGCCGCCGGGGGTGCACACCACCGGAGCGTTGAGCTTTTCGGCCAGCGACAACAGGGGCTCTTGGGCGCGTCCACGCCTGACACCGCCACCAGCCACAATGGCCGGGCGCTTGGCGGCGGACAACCACTTCACGGCCTCGCGGACCAGCTCAACCCGCGGCGGGTTGTCGAAAGGCTCAGCCAGGGCATCCTCCACGGCGGGCACAAAGATGGGATCCAGCAGCACGTTTTGCGGCACTTCAATCCAGACAGGACCCTGCGGGGAGGACACTGCTTCGGTCCACGCATCCTGGATGGCTGAGGGAATGCCGGAGGCATGCTGGATGAGGCGTTGGCTCTTGGTCACGTTCGCAGCCGACGCTTTTTGGTCATCCAACTGGTGCAGCATGCCCTTGCGGCGCGCGCCCAGGCCTTCCAGCGGGATCTGGCTGGCCACCACAATCATGGGCACGCCCGTGGCGTAGGCTTCCTGCAGTCCGGCCAGGGCCGTCAACGCGCCGGGGCCCGTGGAGAGGAACAAGACGCCCACTTCACCGGTTGCGCGGGAGTAGCCGTCGGCGGAGAACGCCGAGTTGTTCTCCACGCGGGAGGAGACAAAGTGCAGCGGCGAACGGCTCAGGGCGTCAAACAAGCCAAGGGCGTGCTGTCCGGGGATGCCAAAAACTGTTTTGGCACCCAGGGCGGTCAGTGTTTCCACCACCAGGTCGCCACCGTTGCGCTGCGGCTGGGCCTCAACGCCCGGGGCGTTCACTTGGTGCCGCCTTCGGTGATGGACGGCGCCGCCACCGGGGACGGCGCAAAGCCGGCCGGCCGATGCCGCCCCTCGGCGTCAAGGGCCTGGGCGGCGTAGCCGTTGGGCGCACCGAAGCGGTCCCCCGGAACAAAGTTATCCGACATCAAGGTCACCAATTCGTAGCCCACATGGCTTGCGGCGATGCCTGTAATTTCGGCGTGGTCGTACGCCGGCGCCACCTCCACAATGTCAGCACCCACCAGGTTCATGCCACGGAAACCACGGATGATCTCAATGAGTTCGCGGCTGGTGATGCCACCGGCCTCGGGGGTGCCGGTGCCGGGGGCATGTGCCGGATCCAGCACGTCGATGTCCACCGAAATGTAGAGCGGGCGGTTGCCGATCCTGTCGCGGATCTTCGCCACGGTCTCCAGCACGCCCTGGTAGTACACGTCGGCGGCCGTAACAATGCCAAAACCGAAGCGGTGATCGTCGTCAAGGTCCTTCTTGCCGTACAGCGGCCCGCGGGTGCCCACATGCGAGATGGCCTCGGTGTCCAGGATGCCCTCCTCAACAGCGCGGCGGAACGGGGTCCCGTGCGTGTACTCGGCACCAAAATAGGTGTCCCAGGTGTCCAGGTGTGCATCAAAGTGCAGCATGGCAACGGGTTCGCCGGCGCGTTCGGCGGCCGCACGCAGCAGCGGCAACGCGATGGTGTGGTCGCCACCGATCGTCAGGAGCTTGGCGCCGTCGGCCGTCAGATCCAGCGCATTTTGTTGAATCGTCTCAATAGCTTCATTGATATTGAACGGGTTCACGGCCATGTCACCGGCGTCGGCCACCTGACAGTTCTCAAACGGCGACACGTCCCAGGCCGGGTTGTACGGGCGCAGCAGCCGCGACGCCTCGCGCACGTGGTTGGCGCCGAAGCGGGCGCCGGGACGGTAGGAAACGCCACTGTCGAAGGGAACCCCGACGACGGCGACATCGGCCCGGGTGACCTGGTCCAGACGAGGCAGGCGCGCGTACGTGGCTGCGCCTGCATAGCGTGGAATCCGGGCGGAGTCGATGGGGCCTAAGTTGCCGTTGGCCTCTATCCGGAGCTCTTTCATGGACATCCTCATTTCATTTGCAACTGGTGTCATGCGCGTGATGTGCAGAGGAGTAGACGTGGGTCACATCCCTGCGGTTGTTCACCATAGTACAACCGATGTTGCCTACTGGGAACCAAATATTTTCTCTGGGATACATTCTTCACCATTGACCGGTGGCGCATGTGCCACGGCTAACGTTGCTCGTATAGATTTCGTCAAGACCGGCCCGTTCGTTCCCCGCCCGGGGCTAACCTCTAGTAGTTGCCTTTGGATGGCTGCGCTACGAAAGGCCCACGTGTGACATCGCTTGCAAGACCCCCGGCTGACCCCCGCGACGGACGGAAGCCCCGGGGTAGAGCCGCACTGCACCAATGGCTGCTCGAGGGCATGCCCGAAGGCTCCGGCAAACGTCAGGGCCCGCACGGTCGCCCGGCCGCCAACCACAAGCCGCATTCCTGGTGGCGGGTCATGTGCCTGACGGGTTTGGACTATTTCTCCACCCTTGGCTACCAACCGGCCATTGCCGCGCTGGCTGCGGGCGTGCTGGCACCGTTGGCCACCATTGTGTTGGTGCTGGTCACCCTGTTGGGCGCCCTGCCGGTGTACAAGCGGGTGGCCCGGGAAAGTCCGCACGGGGCCGGCTCCATCGCCATGCTTGAACGCCTGCTCCCACGCTGGTGGGGGAAATTGTTTGTGCTGGCGCTGCTGGGCTTTGCAGCCACCGATTTCATGATCACCATTACGCTCTCCGCCGCCGACGCCACAGCCCACGTCATTGAAAACCCTTTTGCCCCGGCCTTCCTGCACGGGCACAACGTTGGCATCACCTTGTTCCTGATCGCCGCGCTTGCTGCCGTGTTCCTGCGCGGGTTCAAGGAAGCCATGAGCATCGCCGTGGCACTCGTGGCAGTCTTCCTCACCCTGAATCTTGTGGTCATCTCGGTGGCGCTGGCCAAAGTGACCCAGAGCCCCTGGCTCACGGCCGATTGGTGGGGCGCCCTGACCACCCAGCACGGCAGCCCCTTCATGGTCATTGCCGTTGCCCTACTGGTTTTTCCGCGTTTGGCGCTGGGCCTGTCAGGTTTTGAAACCGGCGTCGCCGTGATGCCGCAAATCAAGGGACACTTCAGCGACACGGAGAAAAATCCGGAGGGCCGCATCAAGGGCGCCCACAGGTTGCTCACCACGGCGGCGCTGATCATGAGCACCTTCCTCATCACCTCCTCACTCGCCACCACCATCTTGATCCCGGCCGCCGAATTCCAACCCGGCGGGGAAGCCAACGGACGCGCCCTGGCCTTCCTCGCCCATGATCTGCTCGGCGAAGGCTTCGGCACCGTCTATGACATCAGCACGATTGCCATTTTGTGGTTCGCCGGCGCCAGCGCCATGGCCGGGCTCCTGAACCTGGTGCCGCGCTACCTGCCGCGTTTTGGCATGGCCCCGGAATGGGCGGCGGCCGTGCGCCCCCTGGTGCTCGTGTTCACGGTCATCGCGATTCTGATCACCATCGTTTTCAAGGCCGACGTCGACGCCCAGGGCGGTGCCTACGCGACGGGCGTGTTGGTGCTCATCACCTCGGCAGCCATCGCCGTCACCTTGTCCGCCAAACGGAAAGGCGAAAAATGGAAGGTGGCCGGTTTTGGTGCTGTCTCGCTGGCCTTCGTCTACACGACCGTGGCGAACTCCATTGAGCGCCCCGACGGCTTGAAGATCGCCGGGCTCTTCATCCTGGGCATTGTGGTGGTGAGCCTGCTGTCCCGGGTGCGGCGCGCCTTTGAATTGCGTGCCACCTATATCCGTATGGATGAAGCCGCCATGAACTTCGTGGCAGCCGTGGACGCGGGCACCATCCGGATCATTTCCCATGACCCCAAGACCCGCAATGCACCCGCCTACCGGCACAAACTCGCACACGCATCCCAAGTCAATGAGATCGGGGATCCGCGTGAGGTGCTGTTCATGGAGGTCATTGTGGATGACTCCTCAGACTTTGAAACAGCCTTGGAGGTTCGGGGCATTACCCGGCACGGCTTCAAAATATTGGAGGTCCACGCCTCCAACGTGCCCAACACCATCGCCGCCGTGCTGCTGCACATTCGCGACGCCACGGGGCTCATTCCGCACATTTATTTCCGCTGGACCGAGGGCAATCCGATCACCAATTTGCTACGATTCCTGTTCATTGGCGAGGGCGAAATTGCGCCCGTCACCCGGGAAGTGCTGCGGGAGGCCGAGCCGGATCTGTTGCAGCGGCCCTGGGTGCATGTGGGCTAATGACTGCTGGAGCCCGATGCCGCCGGAACAAGAATCCACAGGGCTTCCACCGGCTGGGCCGTATAGTTCTCCCAGCTGTGGGGTTCGCGACCGGGGAAGGACAGCGTGTCCCCCGCCTTCAGGTCATAGGATTCTTGGGTCATGCGCAGGGTCAGCTCACCGCTGATGATGTGCAAAACGTCCACGTCGCAGTCCACGGCGTACAACTCCGCCTCGCCACGCCCGTAGGGCGCAATGGTGGCGCCAAGGATTTGCAGGCGCCGTTCGGAACGCGACGTCAGCAGGCGCTCAACAATGCCTTCGCCGCCCAGGGAAATCCGCGGACCTTCACCTTTGCGGTTCAAGTGCGTTTCGGGCACGGCGAACAGTTCCCCGATGGAAATCGACAGCACCTGACACAGGGTCACCAGCGAGGCAACGCTGGGTGAGGTGAGGTCACGCTCCACCCGGCTCAGGAACCCTTTGGTCAGTCCTGTTGCATCAGCCACCTGCTCAATGGTGAGTCTTTGGTCCTGACGGGCCGCACGAATACGTGACCCAATGGCCACAGGTGTGGAACTGGGCTCCAGGGGCAAAGCTTTCATGGCGGCTCCTCACAACACGGCCGGCCCTGACGAATTTTTCAAGCGGCACATTGACCGTAACTACCATCACAGTTTAGCCCAATAGACAACGAATGTTGCTTTACGGGCAATAGTTACTCGGGGCCATCCCCCTACTTCACACTCTGGAGCATCTCGTGGACTTAAACGTCGCCATAGTTGTCTTTTATTTGGTGGCCATGCTGACTTTCGGTTGGTGGGGAAAATCGCGCACCAAGAACAATAGCGACTTCCTTGTTGCCGGGCGCCGGCTAGGCCCGTTCCTCTACACCGGGACCATGGCCGCAGTGGTTCTCGGCGGCGCCTCCACGGTGGGAGGCGTGGGGCTTGGCTACAAGTTCGGCATCTCCGGCATGTGGCTTGTTGTGGCCATTGGTGTTGGCGTCCTCGTGTTGAGCCTGCTGTTCGCACCCACCATACAAAAGCTCAAAATCTATACTGTCTCGCAAATGCTGAGCCTGCGCTACGGCCAGGAGACCACCAAAATTTCCGGCATCGTCATGTTGGCCTACACCATCATGATCTCGGCAACCTCCACCGGCGCTTACGCCACCATCTTCGTGGTGTTGTTTGGCTGGGACAGGTGGCTGGCCATCGCCGTGGGTGGCGCCATTGTGCTGCTCTACTCCACGATTGGCGGCATGTGGTCCATCACTCTGGCCGATCAGGTGCAGTTCGTCATCAAGACTGTGGGCATCTTCTTGCTCATGCTCCCGTTCGCCTGGAACGCAGCCGGCGGCTTGGGCGGCATCAGGGACCGCCTTGACGCCAGCTTCTTCCGGCGGGACGGCATCGGCATCCAGACCATCATCACCTACTTTGTGGTTTACACCCTGGACTTGCTGATCGGCCAGGACATTTGGCAGCGCGTCTTCACAGCCCGCGACCCCCGGGTGGCCCGCTGGGGCGGCGCCACGGCTGGCGTCTACTGCATCCTTTACGGTGTGGCCGGCGCCTTGATCGGCATGGCAGCCTATGTGGCACTGCCGGCCATTGATGTTGCCAACCTTGGCAAGGATGTGGTCTACGCAGAAGTTGCCACCCAGCTGTTGCCCATGGGCATTGGCGGCATTGTGATGGCTGCCGCCGTGGCCGCCATGATGTCCACGGCATCGGGGTCCCTCATTGCCGCAGCAACCGTTGCCCGCAAGGATGTTGTGCCGTTCGTGGCCAGCTGGTTCGGTAAGACCATCGACACCTCCGACACAGACAACCCCGAGCATGACGTCAACGCCAACCGTTGGTACGTGCTGATCCTGGGCGTACTGGTTGTCTTGATCTCCATTGTTGTCAACGACGTGGTGTTCGCCCTGACCATCGCCTACGACATCCTGGTGGGCGGGCTCCTGGTTGCCATCATTGGCGGCCTGGTCTGGCGGCGCGGCACGGGGCTCGGCGCCGCCTGGTCCATGTTCGTGGGTTGCCTGGTGACAATTGTTTTGCTGGTCCTCTACGCCACAGGCGTTATTGACAGCGTGGACGGCATCTACGCGAACGAACCCATCTACTACGGCCTGGGCTCCTCCTTGCTGGTCTACTTGGTTGTCTCCCTGCTAACCCCCGTCACGCCGGCCCACATCCGCAAGGCCTGGGAAGACCGTTTGGCAGCCGCAGTCACGGATTCCAATCCGGAACACGTGCTCGTGCAGGAGCAGAACTAACCCGCTCACCCACCCAACTGACCCGCAGAAAACGCCGAAAAACACGGTTGAACCGTGAATTTTCGGCGTTTTCTGCGGGTCAGTTGTGTGGGTGCTGGACGAAAGCGGGGGGGGGGGGGAGGAGGGAAGGTGGACAACAACCCCACCCGCTGTAAAAGGGGCAAGGGGGGGGGAGGATTGAGAGGGGGGAA
>NZ_JBTNDH010000027.1:0-47211 GCF_054511095.1 Arthrobacter sp. TMN-49
GTCTCCCTTCCTAAAACACCAAGACGCGGGGCCCTCACTTCCAAAAGAGAACCCACCACCCCGCCGTCGTACTTACTCAAAAACGCTATCGCAGCAATGGCTGGATTTCTCGGAACGCTATCTCAAGTGGTGCGATAGCGTTCCGAAAAAACTGACCATTGCTGCGATAGCGTCTGTGTGGGGGTTAGGCCGTTGCGTTGCGGGCACCCAACTCGGCATCCAGGCGGAGCAGGCCGTTGCCGTCGGCGCCGATGAGGCGGACTCGGCCAATGATCTCGCCCACCGAGGCTTCTTCCTCCAACTGCTCCTCGATGAACCAGTTCAGCATCGGGATCGAATCAATGTCGCCTTCCTGCTGGGCCAGGCGGTACAGGTTGCGAATGGATTCGGACACCTTCTCCTCGTGAGCCAGTGACGCCTCAAAAGCCTCAAGCACCGAGTTGATGGTGACGTTCGGGGCCGTGAGTGTGCCAATCTTGGGCGCTGCGTTCCTGTCGGTCATGTGGTCGGTGAACTTCTGGGCGTGAACCAGTTCCTCTGCCGACTGAGCCAGGAACCAGCCGGAAATTCCGGGGAGGTCCTGGACATCCATTTCGATGGCCAATTGGCGGTAGACCACTGAAGCTTGAATCTCCAGCGTAATTTGAGCGTTGATGGCGTCTGCGAGTTTTCCTTTAAGTTCCATACCCCCACGCTAGGACTATTTCGAATCTGGCGCGCAGTAATTGAGGCTTACCTCATGTGCACACAGAGTCACCACATGGACTCGATGGGGAGCAAACGGGCGCACTCGGGTAGGTTAGAAGGGATAGAAATCGAAAGCATTTGCGCAGATAACCGCTGAATATTTTTGTAGGAGACGCCTCAACCCATGGCAAAAATCATCTATACCCTCACCGACGAAGCGCCCATGTTGGCCACGTACTCACTCCTGCCCATTGTTGAGGCCTTCGCCTCGACGGCAGGTGTTGACATTGAAACTCGCGACATCTCATTGTCCGGCCGTATCATCTCTGTTTTCGGCGATTACCTCGCAGCAGACCAGCGCGGCGCTGACGCCCTTGCCGAATTGGGTGCACTGGCCAAGAGCCCGGACGCCAACATCATCAAGTTGCCCAACATCAGCGCCTCCATCCCGCAGCTCAAGGCTGCAGTGGCCGAACTTCAGGGCCAGGGCTTCGCACTGCCGGACTACCCGGACGATCCCTCCACGGATGAGGAAAAGGACGTTCGCGCCCGCTACGACAAGATCAAGGGCAGCGCCGTGAACCCGGTACTGCGTGAAGGTAACTCCGACCGCCGTGCGCCCCTGTCGGTCAAGAACTACGCCCGGGCCAACCCGCACAGCATGGGTGCTTGGTCCGCTGACTCCAAGACCAACGTGGCCACCATGAGCGACGGCGACTTCCGTCACAACGAGAAGTCGGTGGTCATCGCAGCCGATGACAAGATCAAGATTCAGTTCGTCGCCGCCGACGGTACCGTCACGCTCCTCAAGGACGCCTTCCCGGTCCTGGCCGATGAGGTTGTTGACGGCACGGTGATGCGTGCGGCAGCACTCGATGAGTTCCTGGCAGCCCAGGTCGCCCGCGCCAAGGATGAGGGCGTGTTGCTCTCGGCCCACCTCAAGGCCACCATGATGAAGGTCTCCGACCCCATCATCTTCGGTCACGTGGTCAAGGTGTACTTCCCGGAATTGTTCGCCAACTACGGCGAAGCGCTGGCGGCTGCCGGCCTGAGCCCGGCCAACGGCCTGGCCTCCATCATCGACGGTTTGGGCGCACTGCCCGCCGACGTGCGTGCCGGCGTCGAAGCAGCCATCAAGAAGGGCTACGAAGACGGCCCGGCCCTGGCCATGGTTGACTCCGACAAGGGCATCACCAACCTCCACGTCCCCTCCGACGTGATTGTTGACGCCTCCATGCCGGCCATGATCCGCACCTCCGGGCACATGTGGGGCCCGGACGGCGCAGAAGCAGACACGCTGGCCGTGCTGCCGGACAGCAGCTACGCCGGCGTTTACCAGGTCACCATTGATGACTGCCGGGTCAACGGCGCCTTCGACCCCACCACCATGGGTACTGTCCCCAACGTGGGCCTCATGGCGCAGGCCGCCGAAGAATACGGTAGCCACGACAAGACCTTTGAACTTGCCGAGGCCGGCACCGTGCAGATCGTCAACTCCGCCGGCACCGTGCTGATCCAGCACGACGTCGCCCCGGGCGACATCTGGCGTGCCTGCCAGGTCAAGGACCTCCCCGTCCGTGACTGGGTGAAGCTGGCCGTCACCCGCGCCCGCGCCTCCAACACCCCTGCCGTGTTCTGGCTGGACGCCTCACGCGCGCACGACGCCAACTTGATCGTCAAGGTCAACGAGTACTTGAAGGACCACGACACCGACGGTCTGGACATTCAGATCATGTCCCCGGAAAATGCCACGGACTTCACCCTTGGGCGCATCCGTCGCGGCGAAGACACCATCTCCGTCACCGGCAACGTCCTGCGTGACTACCTGACGGACCTGTTCCCGATTCTGGAACTGGGCACCAGCGCCAAGATGCTCTCGATCGTTCCGCTGATCGCTGGCGGCGGCTTGTTCGAGACAGGTGCCGGCGGCTCCGCCCCTAAGCACATGCAGCAACTGGTCAAGGAAAACCACTTGCGCTGGGACTCCCTGGGTGAGTTCTTGGCGCTGGCCGTGAGCTTCGAACACCTTGCAGTGAACGAGGGCAACACCCGCGCCCAGATTTTGGCTGACACCTTGGACCGGGCTACGGGTACTTTCCTGTTGGAAAACAAGTCCCCGAAGCGCAGCGTTGGCGAGATCGACAACCGTGGCAGCCACTTCCACCTGGCCAAGTTCTGGGCCAAGGAACTGGCAGCCCAGACGAAGGACGCCCAGCTCGCTGACGCCTTCGCCGCCGTGGCCAAGACACTGACCGAGAACGAGGACGTCATCATTGGCGAACTCGCAGCCGTTCAGGGCACACCGGCCGATCTGGGCGGCTACTTCCACCCGGATGCCGCCAAGGTCGCAGCCATCATGCGCCCGTCGGCAACACTGAACGACGCCGTCGCCAGCCTGGCCTAGTCCCACCCGCTAGCCCGCACGAAAAGCCCGCCTCCCACCGGAGGCGGGCTTTTTCTTGCCCCGTGGCCTGTCCAGCGGCCGGGGTACGGTTCTAGGCTGGAGTCATGCAGCACGAAGAGATGCCGGCTGTCGTTCCAAACGGCGAGGATGATGCACCCCAGACCCCGGCGGCCGACGCGCGGGGCCACCGCACATTCATGCACGTGCTGGTCAATACGGCCGTTGCCAACATCGCCACCAGCTTCCTGTGGTGGGCCCTGACGTTTTGGGTCTATTTGGAGACACGCTCTGTGCTGGCCACGGGCCTCATTGGCGGCGCGTACATGCTGCTCGTTGCGTTCTTTGGCCTGTTCTTCGGTGTCCTCGTGGACAGGTATCGCAAACGTGCCATCATGGTCGGTTCAACCCTGTGCACGCTTGGTTTCTTCACGATCGCCGGGCTGATGTTTCTGGTGCTGCCCGAGCCGGAGCTGCTCAGGCTCTCCGGACAGTGGTTTTGGATCTTTGCCCTGGTGGTGCTCATCGGCGCGGTGATAGAACAGCTGCGCAGCATTGCCCTGTCCACGACTGTGACCTTACTGGTGCCGGCGGGGCGGCGGGCCAACGCCAACGGCCTGGTGGGCGCCGTGCAGGGAATCGGGTTTTTGATCACCAGCGTGTTTAGTGGCCTGGCCATTGGCATGCTGGGCATGGGTGCCACCATTGTCATTGCCTTGGTAGCCTGCGCTGCCGTGCTGGTGCATTTGCTGACACTCTCGGTGCCCGAACCCCGGGTGGTCCGGGACGAGGAACGCGAGGGTTTCGCCGAATTGCGGGCAGGCGTCGCGGCCGTTCGTGCCACGCAGGGCCTGTTCGCGCTGATCCTGTTCACCACCTTCAACAACCTGACCGGCGGGGTGTTTATGGCGCTCATGGACCCGTACGGGCTCACGCTCTTCCCCGTGGAAGTCTGGGGTGTTGTCCTCGGGGTGACAGGCACGGGACTCATCATGGGCGGCGGGCTTGTCGCCAAGTTCGGGCTTGGGCGGAACCCCATCCGCACCATGCTCATCCTGGTGGCCTGCACGGGGGTGGTGGGGGGCCTGTTTACCGTTCGTGAGTCGTGGTGGCTGTGTGCTGTGGGCATCTGGCTCTTCCTGATGCTCATGCCCGCCGTTGAGGCCGCCGAGCAGACAGTGATCCAGCGCGTGGTTCCCTTCAAAACCCAGGGCAGGGTCTTCGGCTTCGCCATGACGTTCGAGGCGGCGGCCGCGCCCGTCACAGCCTTCATGATTGCCCCCTTGGCCGAGTTTTGGATCATCCCCTACATGGATTCCGTGCCCGGGCAGCAGCGGTGGGGCTGGCTGCTCGGGCAGGGCGAGGCCAGGGGTATTGCCCTGGTCTTTCTCATCTCGGGCCTCGTCTCCCTGATGCTGGCGTTGGGGGCGCTGTGCACTCGCTCCTACCGCAGGCTTTCACGCGCCTACGCCGCGGCGAATGACCCGGCGGATGACCCGGCGCAGGACAACCCCGCGGCGGACAAGCTGGCGGCAGACAGTCCGACGGCGGACCACCCGGCCGGCGCGTCGACGTCGTCGATCCCGGGATACCTTCGGGACAATCCGTAGGGGAAAAACGGCAGCGCCCAAGGAACCTGAAGGCGCGGACTTCGTGTCGGTGCGGGCCGCCGTCGTGCCTCAACAACATCCGTTATCAGATCTTTACGCGCAAAGTGTGTCGGACTTCACATCCTGAAGGGTAGTGTCAAGTCTCGTGAAGCCAATGGCCACGCAGGACGACGACGTCGTGCGGGTCTGGATGCTAACTATGGAAGGCGATTTTATGAACCGCAAGAAAGTAATGACTGCCCTCGCCACAGCGGCAACCCTGACACTGCTGATGACGTCCTGTGCCAATCAGGCAGCCACCCCCGGGGCCACCAGCGCTGCCGCAGGAGGTGGCCTGAACCTGGATATTCCGGTTCTGACATCGATTGAAACACCCCCGGACGCTGTACTCCCGGCAGGTGACGGCAAGGCAAAATGCCCGTCCTCAACCACGCTGGCTTACATTGGTGCAGAAACCGGTGCCAACGCCCAGCTCGGCATCAACATCTTCAACGGCATTCAGCTGGCCATCAACCAGCACAACGAGGCCAACGCCGACTGCCAGGTGGCGTTCAAGAAGTTTGATACTGAAGGTGACCCCACCAAGGCCACAGGCCCTGTCACCCAGGCCACCAAGGAAGAGAACATCATTGGTGTGGTCGGTTTGCCGTTCTCGGGCGAATCCAAGGCCACAGGCAACATCTTCGAGCAGCAGAAGTTGGTCCACATCACCCCGTCGGCCACGAACCCGGCCCTGGTTGACAACGGCTGGAGCACCTTCTTCCGTGGCCTGGGCAACGACGCTGTGCAGGGTCCGGCAGCGGCCAAGTTCATGACCGAAAAGCTCGGCGCCAAGAAGGTGTACGTGGTCCAGGATGACTCCGACTATGGCATCGGTTTGGGCACCACCACCACCACCGGTTTGGGTAGTGCCATGGTGGGCTCGGACAAGGTGACAACAGGGCAGAAGGACTTCTCGGCCACCATTTCCAAGATCATCAACGCCAAGGCTGATGCGGTGTTCTACTCCGGCTACTTCGCCGAAGGTGCACCGTTCAACCAGCAGCTGGTGGCCAAGGGCTTCAAGGGCGCATTTGTTGGCCCCGATGGTGTCAAGGATGACCAGTTCATAAAGCAGGCCGGTGACGCGTCGGCGAACGCCTTCTTCACCTGCCCGTGTATCCCCGGTGAATTGATCCCCACCTTCGCCGAAGCTTACAAGGCATTGGCGAACGCGGAGCCCGGTACGTACTCCATTGAAGGTTATGACGCCGCGACGGTTCTGCTGGCCGGCATCGACAAGGGCAACCAGGACCGTGCCAAGCTCCTGGAATGGGTCAACACCTATGACGCACCCGGTCTGAGCAAGCACTACAAGTGGGACGACAAGGGCGAACTGCAAGCCCCGGCCGTGTACGGCTACCGGGTCAAGGATGGCAAGATCGTTCCGATCGGCGCCATCGGCGAGTAGCAACACCTCATGAATGCTGTGGAGTGTGCAGGCAGGCGCTCCACAGCATTCATTTGGGTATAGCCCCAACCATCCGCTCAATGAGGCAGTTTCGGGTCAACGACGATCCGAGACTGACTGGAACTGGACCTACTTATGCTCTCAACAGTTCTCACAGCTGTTCCCGCGGACAGCGACTGGATTAACTTCGACGTCGGTGCGCTCGTCCAGAATTTCTGGAGCGCCACCTTTGACGGCCTGACCTTCGGTGCCATTTATGCACTGGTGGCATTGGGCTACACACTTGTTTACGGCGTATTGAACCTGATCAACTTTGCCCACTCCGAAGTTTTCATCATGGGCTGCTACGCAGTCTTCTTCACCCTGAGTTTCCTAGGATTTGGCCCGTCGGCACCGAACCTGAGTTTCGGCGCGATTCTAATTAACATCATCCTGGCCCTGATAGCGGCCATTGTGGCGTCGGCGGTGACGGCGTTCCTGGTGGAACGGCTGGCCTACAGGCCATTGCGGAAACGCAACGCCCCCCGACTGGTCTACTTGATCACCGCCATTGGTGCCTCCTTCGTGATCCAGTACCTGATCTTCTTGTGGCGCGGCCCGCTGCCGGAGCCGGCACTGACAATGTTCATCCCCACACCCATCTTTGAGGTGTTCGGCACCATCATTGACTCACAGCAAATCATCATTGTGGTGGCGGCAGTCATCATGATGGTCATTGTTGACCAGTTCATCCGGCGCTCCCGGACAGGGCGCGGCATTCGCGCCGTGGCCCAGGACCCGGACACGGCAACGCTGATGGGTGTGAACAAGGAAAAGATCATTGTCACCACCTTCATCATCGGCGGCATTCTGGCCGGTGCTGCTGCACTGTTTTACGTCATGAAGATTCCCTCCGGCGTCCAGTACAACGGCGGTTTCATTCTCGGCATCAAGGCCTTCGCCGCAGCAGTTCTTGGCGGCATCGGCAACGTCCGCGGCGCACTCTTGGGCGGGCTGTTGTTGGGCTTGATTGGTAACTACGGCCAGATCCTCCTCGGCAGCTCGCAATGGACAGACGTTGTGGCCTTCGTGGTTCTGGTTCTGGTGCTGCTGATTCGTCCCCAAGGAATCTTGGGCACCTCCCTGGGAAGGAGCAAGGCATGAGCACGACAGATGGACCAACACCCCTGCCCGGGGCGAAGGCCAGCCAGGCAGCGGCCAACCGGCAGGCAGAGGAAAAGAATCCCAGCATCAGCGCCGACGCCGCGCACAAGACCGGCTGGTTTGGCCGGTGGAGCGACAAGTGGCAGGCCATGCCCCGCCAGAAGCAGTGGCTGTACTTGATTGTCATTGTGGTGGTGGCGTACCTGCTGCCCATTTTGAACCCACCCGTCCTCTCCACCGAACCCGGCAACGACTTCCCACTGGCCCTGTTTTCCATGGCCGTCTATGCACTGGTTGCCGTGGGCCTGAACATTGTCATTGGCTATGCGGGGCTCCTGGATTTGGGCTACATTGCCTTCTTCGCCGTCGGTTCCTACACGGCAGCCATGCTGACCAGCCCCGATTCGCCGTTCTTCAAGGTGCCCTACCTGTGGACCATCCCCCTGGCTATTGTGGTGGCCATGTGCATCGGCGTCATCCTGGGCATCCCCACCTTGCGCCTGCGCGGGGACTACTTGGCCATTGTGACGCTCGGTTTTGGTGAGATCATCCGCATTCTGGCCACCCTCATCCCGGCCATGAAGGGCCAGGTGGGTTTCCAGAATGTTGGCCGCCCGCCCGGCATGGGTGAGGACGGGATACCCGTTTTTGCCAACTCCAACGGCACCCCCTGGTACTGGCTGACCCTGACCATTTTGATCATTGTCCTGCTCCTGGCCGGCAACCTGGAGCGGAGCCGCGTGGGCCGTTCATGGATTGCCATCCGTGAGGACGAGGACGCCGCCGAAACCATGGGCGTGCCCACTTTCAAGTACAAGGTATGGGCGTTCGCGCTCGGTGCCGGTGTGGGCGGCATGTCCGGTGCACTGTTTGCCGGTCAGGTGGGCTTCGTCAACAATCAAAAGTTCGACATCGTCACCTCCATCCTGTTCGTCGCCGCCGTCGTCCTTGGTGGCGTGGGCAACAAGGTCGGTGCCGTGTTTGGTGGGGCCCTGGTGGCTTACATCCCGCTACGTTTCACGGCCATTGCGGAGTACAAGTACCTGATCTTTGGCCTGGCCCTGATGCTGATCATGATCTACCGCTCCAAGGGCTTGTTCCCCGCACGGAACAGGCTGCTGGCCTACGGGCAGGAAGCTTATGCCCGGGTGCGAAACGCTCCGCCGAAAAAGCCAACCGTTGCCACCGAAAAGGAGGTCTAGCCTTGGGTGCACATAGTGAAGGCATTCCGGTTCCTGAATCAGCCGGCGGCGAATCACCCATTGAAGTCATCGAGCCGATGGCTGTCACAGAAGCCGTGGCCGAGGCTGCCGCGCCGGAGCGTGAAATTGACGTTGCGGTGGGCGATGACTTGGTTGAGGTGAAAAACTTGACGGTCAAATTTGGTGGTCTGGTTGCCTTGGACAACGTCAGCTTCACCATCAAGCGTGGCGAAATTTTGGGGCTCATTGGTCCCAACGGTGCCGGTAAAACGACCTGTTTCAATGCGATGACGGGTGTGTACAAGCCAACCAGCGGGCAGGTTCTGCTGGAGGGCAGCGTGCTCAACGGCATGAAGCAGCACAAGATTACCCGTGCCGGCCTGGCCAGGACGTTCCAGAACATCCGCCTTTTTGGTGAGATGACGGCGTTGGAGAATGTTGTGGTGGGCCTAGACGCCCGGCACAAAACATCCGTTGTGGGCGCGTTGCTGCGCCTGCCCCGCCACCAGAATGAAGAAAAAACGGCCATTGAGCGTGGCATGGCATTGCTGGAATTTGTGGGTATCGCCGAGCACGCCGGCTCGCTGGCCAGGAACCTGTCCTACGGCAGCCAGCGGAGGCTGGAAATTGCCCGCGCGCTGGCCACGGACCCAAAGTTGCTGTGTCTTGATGAACCGGCGGCCGGATTCAACCCGGCCGAGAAGGAAGACCTCATGGCGCTCATCCGGGCCATCCGCAACGACGGCTACACGGTGTTGTTGATTGAGCACGACATGAAACTGGTCATGGGCGTCACAGACCGAATAGTGGTTCTGGAGTTCGGCAAGAAGATCGCCGACGACGTGCCATCCGTAATTAGGGAAGACCCGAAGGTCGTTTCCGCCTACCTAGGGGAGCCCGACGATGACTTTGCTTGAGCTGAAAGACGTCTCCGTCCATTATGGCCGGATTCAGGCGATCCACAACATGTCCTTCACTGTGGAAGAAGGCGAGATTGTCTCCCTTATTGGGGCAAACGGTGCAGGCAAAACCACCACCATGCGCACCATCTCCGGAATTTTGAACCCCTCCAACGGGTCCATCACGTTCATGGGGGAGGACATCACCAAGATGAAGGCGCACGTGCGGGTGGTGCAGGGAATTTCTCAGGCACCTGAAGGACGCGGCATCTTCCCGGCCATGACTGTGCTGGAAAATCTTGACATGGGCACGTTTGGCCGCAAGGACAGGACAGGTGTCAGCGACGATCTGGAGCGCGTGTTCACCTTGTTCCCGCGCTTGAAGGAACGCGAAAAGCAGTTTGGTGGCACCATGAGCGGCGGTGAGCAGCAGATGCTCGCCATTGGCCGTGCCTTGATGTCCCGGCCCAAGCTGCTGCTGTTGGATGAACCGTCCATGGGGCTGGCCCCACAGTTCATCCGGCAGATCTTCAAGATCATCACCGAGATCAACAGCCAGGGCACCACAGTGCTGTTGGTGGAACAAAACGCCAACCAGGCCCTGGCCCGGGCGCACCGGGCGTTCGTGTTGGAGACCGGGGAGATCACGCACAGTGGGACGGGCAAGGAGCTATTGGCCAACCCGGCCATCAAGGAGGCCTACCTGGGCGTCGGCTAACCACCGGCCCCCGCAACTGACCCGCAGAAAACGCCGAAAAACGTCGAGAAATCGACTTTTTTCGGCGTTTTCTGCGGGTCAGTTGCTTAAGCGGGCTAGAGGTCCGTGCGGGTGTCGTTGGCGTAACTGACACCCATCTGGCGGCGGGCGTCGTCGAACAGTTCCATGATGGCCAGCGAATCAGCCAGCGGCATGGTGGTGCTCTCCAGCAGCCCGCCCTGGATGCAGCGGGTTACTTCACGCAATTGGTAGGTGTAGCCGCTGCCGGGGTAGTCAAACATTTCCGTGCGCTCGGAGTCCCACCCCACGCTGATCCGCAGGCCCTTGGGGTTGTTGACGGAGCCGACGGTCTCGATGCAACCCTCGGTGCCGGACACGGTGGCCACGCGCGGCCCCTGCGATGAAAGGTAGCTGATCAGCTGGGCCTGGGCGCCGTTGTCGTAGCTGAGCGTCAAGGTGTTCTGCGCGTCCACACCCAACGCCGTCAGCTCCGCGGTGGCGGCAACGGCGGCCGGCTTGCCCAGCGTCCCCCAGGCCCACAGGAGCGGGTAGACGCTGATGTCCAGGAGCGCGCCGCCGCCGTCCGCGGGCGCCCAGATACGGGCGGAATCATCCAGGGGGGCGGGGAAGCCAAGGTCGGCGCGCACCCACTTGACCTGGCCGATTTCGCCGGATTCAACAATTTCCAAAGCACGCTGGAAGCCTGGGACAAAGCGGGCCCAGACAGCCTCCATCAGGAACAGCTTCTTGGCGCGTGCCAGCGCGATCAAGGACCGCGACTCGGCCGCTGTGATGGTGAGGGCTTTCTCGCACAACACATGCTTGCCGGCCTCCAGGGCAGCCTTGACGATGTCGTAGTGCTGGGCGTGCGGGGTGGCCACATACACCACGTCAACGGCCGGGTCCGCAACCAGCTGACGGTAGCCGGGGCCGCTGCTGCCGTCAAAATAGTGGGAGGCGAAGCCAAACGTTGCGGCGAACGCTGCGGCGCTTTTCTCGCTGCGCGAGCTGACAGCCTGCAGGACAGCATCCTCCAGGAGTGCCAGATCCGCCGTGACGGTGTTGGCAATATTTCCGGTGGCAACAACACCCCACCGCAGGGGCGTGCCGGTCGCTGCGAGGGTTTCCGGGTTGAACGTGCTGTACCAATCGGGCTTGCCGACAAAACGTGAGCTGGTCATGGGCCAATTCTGCCAGCAACGCCGCCGCGGTGAGCGAACATGACAAAGGCCCCGTCCGGCGTCGTCACGATGGACGACGCCGGGCGGGGCCTTGGGCGGTGCTGCTGCCGTGGTGCCTGGTTACTTGGTCAGCGGGCCAAGAACCTTGTCCTTGGCGAACTGCTCGGCGGCGTTGGCCTTGGTGACGATCTGGGGAACCAGCAGGAACGCCGGAACAACCTTCACGCCGTTGTTGTAGGAGGTGGGGTCGTTGATCTCAGGCTTCTTGCCAGCCTGGAGATCCTTGACCATCTGGATGGCGTGCTCAACAAGTGCCGTGGTGTCCTTGTTGATGGTGGAGTACTGTACCCCGGCCATGATGGACTTCACGGACTCAACTTCTGCATCCTGGCCGGTCACCGTGGGGGTGGCCTTGCCGGCAGCCTTGACCGAGGTCAGGATGGCACGAGCCAGGGTGTCGTTCGGGGACAGAACACCGTCCAGCTCGGCGCTGCTGTAGCTTCCAACGAGGAGGGAGTCCATGCGCTTCTGCGCGTTTTCGGCCTTCCAGTCTTGCGTGACGGCCTGTTCAAACGACTTCTGACCTGAGGCAACAACTACCGTGCCGTCGTCGATCTTGGGCTGGAGAACCTTCATGGCGCCGTTGAAGAAGACCTTGGCGTTGGCGTCATCGGGGGAGCCGGCAAAGAGCTCGATGTTGTAGGGTCCGCTTGGCTTCTTGGCCTTCATGCCGTCCAGCAGGGCCTGGCCTTGAAGCTCACCAACCTTGAAGTTGTCGTAGGCCGCGTAGTAGTCCACGTCGGCGGTGTTCAGCAGCAGGCGGTCGTAGGCGATGACGGTTGCTCCGGCATCCTTGGCCTGCTTGAGCTGGGTGCCCAGCTGGGCGCCGTCGAGGGCCCCGACGATGATGACCTTGGCGCCCTTGGTGACCATGGCACTGATTTGGTTTTGCTGCTCGGAAACGCCGCCGTTGGCGAACTGAACATCGGCCTTGAAGCCGGCACCGGTCAGATTGTCATTGAACAGCTGCTCTGCAAGCACCCAGTTTTCACTGGTCTTCTTCGGGAGAGCCACACCAATGAGCGAATCGGCGGCGAAACCTGCAGTGGCGCCCTCCGATGCGGACGGCGTCTCAGCGCGGCCACAACCGGCAAGGGCCATGGACGATACGGCCAGTACGACGGCCATCGACTTGAGAGTCTTGTTGAATTTCAACATGGTGGTTCGCTTTCTGTTGGATAACTTGTGAAGTGGTGCGGAGGTGAAGAAACTTCTTAAGGTTCGAGCTTGACGGTGTCCTTGAGTGGTTTGGCCACTTCCAGATCTGGGTTGTCCCGCCCGCCGAGTTTCTTCGTCATGAAGCCAATGAAGGACGGCTTGCCCTGGCTCTTGTTGTAAACATCGAAGACGACGGCGGCCAGCAGGACCAGGCCCTTGATGATCTGGGTCCAGTCAGACCCGACGCCCAACAGCTGCAGGCCGCTGCTGAGTACAGCCATGACCAGGCCACCAATCATGGAACCCACCACGGTGCCCACACCGCCGGTGACTGCTGCTCCACCAATGAAGACGGCAGCGATGGCATCCAGCTCCCAGCCAACGCCGTCGGCAGGACCGGAAGCGTTGGAACGGGCCACGAAGATCATCCCGGCCAGTGCGGCAAGGATGGCCATGTTCATGATGACCAGGAAATCGATGCGCTTGCTCTTGACGCCGGAGAGTGCTGCGGCGTGCCTGTTGCCACCCACTGCATAGACGTGACGGCCAATGGTGGTGCGGGAGCTGATGAAGCCGTAGACCAACACCAAAACTCCCAGGATGATGCCGGGCATCGGGAAGGAGGTTCCGGGGCGTCCGGTGGCGAAGAGGTAGGTGACGTAGAGGATGACGGCACAGAGGACAACGAGCTTCACAATGGTGACCCACAGGGGTTTGACGCCGGCGCCCAGCGTCAACGCTTTCCTGCGACCGCGCAGCTCGCCCCAGATGATCGCAGCAACGGCCAAGAAGCCGATCAGCAGGGTGAGGTTGTTATAGCCGGTGTCCGGGCCGATCTCCGGCAGGTAACCGGCGCCGATGAACTGGAAATCCTCGGGCACCGGGACGGTCAGGGACTTGCCGAAGAATTGATTGGCACCGCGGAAAATCAGCATGCCCGCCAGCGTGACAATGAAGGCCGGAATGCCCACATAGGCCACGAAGAAACCTTGCCAGGCGCCAATGAGAGCGCCCAGCACCAGGCCGACCACGATGCCCAGGTACCACGGCAGGCCCCAGTCACGCATTGAAAGTGCGACGACGATCCCCACGAAGGCGGCGACGGAACCGACCGAGAGGTCAATATGGCCGGCGATGATGACCAGCACCATGCCGACGGCCAGAATCAAGATGTAGGAGTAACCGTTCATCAAGTTAATGACATTGTCCGGGGTCAGCAACAGCCCACCCGAGCGCCATTGGAAGAAGATGACCAAGGCTATCAGGGCAAAAATCATGCCGAACTGGCGGGTGTTTCCGCCGAAGAGTTGTTTGATGGCGTTCATGGGGGTGTCCTTTTTCTTCCTTTGAGCTAGGCAGTCTTGGCGGCAGCGGTCATGCGTTTCATCAACGATTCCTGGCTTGCCTCGTTTTTGTTCAGGACGCCGGTGACGGCGCCCTCAAAAATGGTGTAGATCCGGTCGGAAATGCCCAGCAGCTCTGGCAGCTCCGAGGAAATGACAATCACGCCCTTGCCCTGGTTCGCGAGAGCCTGGATGATCCCGTAGATCTCATATTTGGCACCGACGTCTATGCCACGGGTGGGCTCGTCAAGGATGAGCAGGTCCGGGTCGGTGAACATCCATTTGGCCAGCACAACTTTTTGCTGGTTTCCGCCGGAGAGTTTTGACACGCCCTCGTCCACGCTCGGTGCCTTCGTGCGCAACTGCCGGCGATAATCTTCGGCCACCGAATATTCCTTGTCACGATCAACCACCATGCGCTTGGAGATGGCATCGAGGTTGGCGGAGACGGTGGTGGTCTTGATGTCGTCCAGGAGGTTCAGGCCCAGCGTCTTACGGTCCTCGGTGACATAGCCAATGCCGTGCTTGATGGCCTGTGGGACGTTTCGGAGTGTGATCTCCTTGCCGTCCTTGAAGATCTGCCCGGAAATGTAGTTGCCATAGGAACGGCCGAAGATGGAGCGTGCGAGTTCCGTGCGTCCTGCGCCCATCAAGCCGGCAATGCCGACGATCTCGCCGCGCCGGACGTTGAGGCTGGAGTTCTTGCACACCAGCCGGTCCGCGATCTGGGGGTGCGCCACCGTCCAGTTTTTGACCTCGAAGAAAACCTCGCCGATCGACGGCGTGTGGTCGGGGAACCGGGATTCCAGGGTCCTGCCCACCATGCCCTTGATGATGCGGTCCTCGTCCACCCCGTCTGCCTTGACATCAAGGGTCTCGATTGCTTTGCCATCCCTGATGATGGTGATGGAATCGGAGACCTGCTCAATCTCGTTGAGCTTGTGGGAAATCATGATGCAGCTGATGCCCTTGCTCTTCAGGCCCCGGATCAGGTCCAACAGGTGCTGGGAGTCGGATTCATTCAGGGCCGCTGTGGGTTCATCGAGGATGAGCAGTTTGACCGACTTGTTCAGTGCCTTGGCAATTTCCACGAGCTGCTGCTTGCCGACTCCGATTTCCTTAACCGGGGTGTCTGGATTCTCGCTCAGTCCAACGCGTGCCATCAGTTCCAGAGTCCGCATGCGGGCCTCGGTCCAGTTGATGACACCAAACTTGGTGGGTTCATTGCCCAGGAAGATGTTCTCGGTGATGGACAGCTCGGGGATCAGCGCGAGTTCCTGATGGATGATGACGATTCCGGCGTTTTCGCTGGCTCGGATGTCCTTGAACTCACAGACCTCATTTTGGAACACGATGTCGCCCTCGTAGCTGCCAAAGGGGTAAACGCCCGAGAGGACTTTCATGAGAGTTGACTTGCCTGCGCCGTTCTCGCCACAAATGGAGTGGATCTCGCTGGCATGAACGGAGAGGGAGACTTCCGCAAGCGCCTTGACGCCGGGGAATTCCTTCGTAATGGATCGCATCTCGAGAATGACTGGGCTCACGGACACCATAGTGCTAACGCCTTCCACAACTGACTTCTTTGTCTGTACCCCGCTAGTGGAGAATCCAGCTGGCAGGGCCCTTACTTTTCCGCGGTGCAAAACCTGGTTCGCGGCATACCGGCAATAAAAGGTACTGAAGAAAAGTAAACTAGCTCACACTCTTGTGGTCAAGTCTTTAACGCTACGAGATGGTAACGGTTTAAGAAATAAGCGGAGTCTGCTCGTTCTGGAAGACCAGCGCGGCAGCGCCCAGCGCCTCGGCCCGTGAGGTCAGCTGGGACATGACGATCACAATGCTGTCCCCAATGACGGGCACGGCGTGACGGAGCAATCCCCGACGGATCGGGGCCAGCAGCAGTTCGCCCAGTTCCGTCAGGGGCCCGCCAATGACAATGACGTCCGGACTGATCAGATTCGCCACGTTGGCCAGGGCGCGGCCAATGGCCATGCCGGCATCCTCGATGACGCGCAAGGTTGCCGGATCGCCGGCCGCAGCCTGGCTGAGAATGGTGGCCGTGGAAATCAGCTGGTCTTGACCCCGGCTGAGCAGTTCCACCATGGTGGCGGTGGAGGCCACAGTTTCCAGGCACCCCCTGTTGCCGCAGCGGCAGATGATGCCGTGCTCGTCGATGGTGACGTGGCCAATTTCCCCCGTCACACCGAAGCTGCCGTGGAAGAGTGAGCCGTTGAGAACCAGCCCCGCTCCGATGCCACTGCCAATTTTGATGAACATCAGATTCGGGACGCCGCCTTGTTCTCCCCAAGTGAGCTGCGCCAGGGCCCCCAAGTTGGCGTCGTTGTCAACGAAGACGGGAATCTTGAGGGCTTTTTCCAGCTGGTGGTGGAGGTTGATGCCGACCCATTCGGGCAGGATGGACCCCTTGATCACCTTGCCATTGCGGCTGTCGATGGGTCCGGGAATGCCTGCGCCGGCACCGATGAGCTGCGAGCGGGAGATGCCTGCCTCGGCCAGCAGTTTCTCCAGCAGGCGGGCGGCCGTTTGAATGCCTTCCGCGGCCTGGTGGCCGCGCGGCAGGGGCGCTTCCTCTTCAGCCACCACGCGATACCCGGTGTTGGCCAGCACCACCCGGACGTGCGTACGGCCAAAATCGATGCCGGCAGCAACGGCTCCGTCTCCGTTGTAGCGCACGGACAGGGCCCTCCTGCCGGAGCTGGTCACCGGTGTGAGCGAGACGAGGTCTGCTGCTGCCATGCTCTTGACGATATTGGAGACCGTCGCGGTGGAAAGCCCGGTTCTGCGGGCCAGGTCCGCTTGCGTTGCGGGCCCGCCCTTAAGTAGCTGCTCGGTGAGGCGTTGTTGATTGCGGCGACGAAGCGCGGATTGTGAGCCGGGATTGCGGGCCCGGCTGGATGTCGTGTTGGTGGTGCTATCGTCGTCAGCCATACAAAGAACAGTGCACCAAGAACAACTTACAGTCAAGAAGTTAACTCAATAGTTATAGCTACGTTCAATCTGTGAACTATCTGCCGGGGCGTCGCGGCATTCTTGTGGGGCAGTCCGCCGGGCGCAGCCCGGTCCGGCTAGCCGTGGAGCTGCCGGTGCTTGCCAGCCAGGGCCACATAGCGTGTGGCGTTCTCACGCACCTGATCACGCTCTTCGGCAGTAAGTTCGCGCCGGACCTTGGCCGGCACCCCGGCCACGAGTGAACCCGGCGGGATGATGGCGCCCTCCAGAACCACAGCACCACCTGCCACCAGGGAGCCGGTGCCAACGACGGCGCCGTTCATGATGATGGCCCCCATGCCAATCAGGCAGTTGTCTTCCACCGTGCAGCCGTGGACAATCGCGCCGTGTCCGACGCTGACGCCGTCGCCCAGGGTGGTGGGGAAGCCTGGATCTGCATGGAGCACCACATTGTCCTGCAGGTTGGTGCCGGCACCAATGGTGATGGTGTTGGTGTCGGCACGCACCACCACGCCGTAAAAAGCGCTGGAGTCAGCGCCCAGGGTGGCCCGGCCAATCAGTACTGCTGTGGGCGCCACGAACGCGCTTTCATGCACCGAAGGGGTAAAGCTCTCAAAAGTGATCAATTGCTTCATGGTGTATCCGTTCCTCAAGGGCGGGCAGGCTGTTGCCAACACGCGCGCATTTGCGCTCTCTTGGCCGATGCTACCCAATAGCGGGTGGCTGCAACGGGCAAATCGTCCCAGGAGCGCCGTTCCATGGTGAGATTAGTCCCACACTCCCCGCCAGGGCGCCGCTACTGTGGAAGCCAAGGAATGAACCGTGGATGCGATCAAGGAGCAAAGATGTTGTTGGCGTTGTTGCAGGCTAATGCCGTACCGCTGGACATGGCGAGAAACCTGGCCGCTATTGAGGCAGCGGCCCGGGATGCTGCCGGCGCCGGCGCGGATCTCCTGCTGACGCCCGAGCTGTTCGCGCCCGGCTACGACCCCGCACGCATTCACGCCGAATTTGACCGCGACCAGCTCGGCCATCTTCGCAGGGAGCTTGCCGGGATTGCCAGGACCCATGGCATTGCGCTGGTCTACAGCCTCCCGCGACTGGACGGCCACCGCCTGAACATCAGTGCCACGCTGGTTGACGCTTCCGGCGCCGAGCTGCTGGACTACGGAAAAGTGCATCTCTTTGGCGACGCCGAGCGGAAGGCCTTCATCGGCGCAACGGAAGCTCCCGGCGTCGTGCAGTTCAAGGGCATGGTCGTCTCGATAGTGATTTGTTACGACGTCGAATTCCCTGAGACCGTTCGCGCGGCAGCACTGCGCGGCGCCGACGTGGTGTTGGTGCCCACAGCCCTAGCGCATGGATTCGAGGAGGTCCCGCAGGTCCTGGTGCGGGCCCGGGCCCTGGAAAATCATGTGGCGCTCGCCTACGCGAACCACTGCGGGGTGGAATCCTCCGTGACCTTTGGTGGCGGGAGCGTCATTATCGGGGCCGACGGCGGATTCTTGGCCACCGCGGGGCCCGACGCCACGCTGCTCTACGCACAGCTCGACGCCGATACGATCCGGGCGAGCCGCAAGGACGTCCCCTACCTGGCCGAGCGCCGCCCCGAGCTGTACGCGCGGTGGGCGCGCGAGTCCTAGGTTTTCGCCGAGTCAGACGGATCCCCGCCGAGTCAGACGTCGAGATGCCGCGTCCTGGAGGTGTTCGGTCTGACTCGGCGCGCGAGGTTAGGGTGCCGGTGGTGAATACTGCAGGGCTATCCACAGGTCCGCGCGGGTCTGGGCGTCGTTGAGGTCGCGGTCCAGCAGTTCAGCCACGACGCCGATCTGGCGGCGGACGCTGTTGCGGTGCAGCCCCAGCGCCTTGGCCGTGGCATCCCAGTTGCCGTTTTGGGCCAGCCAGCCGCGCAGCACCGCCAGAAGCGCATCCTGGCGTTCGGGCTCCAACAACGGTGCCAACAACTGTCCGGCAAGCATGGTCCCGGCTTCCCGGCCCAACAGTCCAGTCACGGACCACGTCACCGAATCCACCCGCAGCGTCTCCGCGGTGGCGCGTGCCCGGGCGCGCAAGGCACCCACCCGCTGGTAGGCCGCGGGCAGGTTGTTCAGTTCCACGGGGTCGCCAATGACCAGCCGCCAGCCGAGCCGCTCAGCCTCCGCCACGGCTGCGTCGTCGACCTTCAGGCGGGTCACGGCGGCAAAACCGTACTCCGTGATCTCCACGAGCTTGGTGTCGAAGATGCGCCGCCACTGCAACAGCTCCCGCACCGGGGAGTCGGAGTTGCGCCACTGCGGCGCGTCAACGTTGACACCCTGGACAACGCGCATGGGTGCCGACCGGGTTGAGCCAAGACTTTGCGCCAACAGGTCCTTCGCAGCCGCGACCGCCCGTGCCGTGCCCGTCGTAAGGGTCTCCGGGTGCAGCAGTAGCGCGGTGGCCAGCTGGCTCGGCGCGAGCGAACCACTCGTGCGCTGCCGGGAGAGCAGCTCCAGCAAGCCAACGGCGGAGGAGACAATGTTGTTGTAGGCCGGCGACAAGCGATCGGGCGAACCAATCACCAAGGCGCCAAGGTTAACGTCCCGGGTGCTGCGCAGGGGGTGCCCCAGCACAAACTCCGAACCCGGGGACGGGTAGCTGTCCAGTTCCACCCGCGGCCCCGAACCCGAGAAGAGCCGCTGCAGCAGCGGCCCCAGGGTTACGACGTCGGCCGGGTTGCTGCCGGCGCGAGCCCGCACCTTCCCGTCGGCCCCCACCAGGACAGCCCAGCAGGGCACGCGCTGCACCAACGTGGCCAGCGCCTCCTGATCCGGGCGGGGTGAGAGCACCGAGCGCATCAGCATCCGGTTGGTCTCGGCCAGCTCGCGGAACACCTTGGCCGAATCGGACTCCAACAGTTGCGCGAACTGCAGCCCGATGGCGGCAAACGGCACTGTTGGCGGCACCTCCACCAGTGTCAGCCCGTGGCGCCGGCATGACGCAGCCAGGGCGGGCGGCACCTCATCGTGGTACGGGGTCAGCCCGAACCCAAGAGCGCAGACCTTGGCGGCCGCCAGTCGCGCAACGTAGGCTTCGATCGCATCCGCCGTCCCGCCCTCGCCCAGCAGGGGAAGACCGGCGGTCAGGACAAACTCGCCGTCCATCAGGTACGGGCTGGGATCCGCCAGCTCGCTCGGCTCCACCCAGCGCAGGCGTGCCTGAAGATCGGCACCATGCAAAATGGTCAGCTCATCCGGCAGCTCCGCCAGAAATTGGGCCAAGGTGACGGAGCGGAACCGGGATTCGACCTCCTCATTGGACAAGGGCAGGGCCCGCTGGCCCCTGGTATCAGTGGCCATGGGTGTACGCCCGCTGCAGCGCCGGCGCAATGCGGTTGATGATCTCCTCGCCGTGGGCGCCGCCGTGGGCGCCGCCGTGGGCGCCGCCGCGGCTCAGTCCGCTGTCGAGCTTCAGGTGGAGCCACGCTAGAATGGGCGATGCTATGCCATGACGGCGCAGGGCCAGGGTCCCGGCGAACGGGGCGGTCCCCAACCAGTCGGCGACGGCGGACCGTGCCGTTTCCAGCGGGCCGTGGCCGGAGGCATTTCCCTTGACGACTGCCATGAAACGCGGCGCGCTGGTGTGGCCGCGCACGATGTGCACATGGTGTTCCACGGCACCGAGGTCCGCGCTGACAGTGCACGTGGTGACCTCCGGCAGCCCAGGAACTGTTGGTGCATTTTGTCTCATGGACATAGCGTACAGGACGTTTTGCACTACAAAGAGATGCGCGTCACAGGATTAGTGTTGAGGAACTTGCACAGCACTGCCTGCACCCGCAGGACAACACAGAATTGGATTTAGAGAATGTCACTACGTGATCAGCTCGGCCCGCAGTCAGCGTCGACTGTAACCGCCGGGGGTCCGCGACGCAGCGGACCCGCCGTTGGCTTGGGCCGGCAACTGCTGCGCCGCAAGCCCCTGGGGCAGATGCTCCATGAGGCCCAGAACGGCTCCGGCGGGCGCAAGCTGGTCCGCAGCTTTGGCGTCTTCCAGCTGACCATGATCAGCGTGGGCGCCACACTGGGCACCGGCATCTTGGTGATCCTTGGCGATTCCGTGCCGCTGGCCGGGCCAGCCGTCTTCATCGCCTTCCTGATTGCCGGCATCGCCGCACTGTTGTCCGCCGTGTCGTACGCGGAAATGGCGGGCATGGTGCCGGCGGCAGGCTCCAGCTACTCCTACACCTACGTCACGCTGGGTGAGGGCATGGCCTGGATTTGTGGCTGGTGCCTCGTGCTCGAATACGCCGTCTCGGTGGCCGCCGTGTCCGTTGGGGCCGGCCAGTACATCAACGAATCCTTGGCCGCCTTTGGCTGGGCGCTGCCGGACTCCATCTCGCAGCCGCCCGGAGCCGGTGGTTTGCTGAACCTGCCAGCCATGGCCATTGTGTTGCTGTCCATGGTTTTGCTGATTCGCGGTGCCAAGGAAAGTGCCTGGGTCAACACGGCCATTGTGATCGTCAAGATCGCGATCCTGCTGTTCTTCTGCGCCATTGCTTTCAGCGCCTTCACCATAGGTAACTTGAGCCCGCTCATGCCCATGGGTGCCGCCGGTGTCTCCGCCGCAGCGTCCCGGGTGTTCTTCTCCTATATAGGGTTCGACGCCGCTTCCACCGCCGGCGAGGAGGCCAAAAACCCGCAGCGCGACCTGCCCCGGGCCATCATGCTGTCAATGGTCATCGTGACCACCCTGTACGTCCTGGTGGCTGTGGCCGCCGTCGGTGCCCGCGAATGGACCTGGTTCGACGGAACCCAGGCCGCCCTGGTCCAGATCCTGCTGGAAGTCACACACCAGCCCTGGATTGCCCTGGTATTCTCCGTGGGCGCCGTCCTGGCCATCGCCAGCATTGTCCTGACGGTGCTGTACGGCCAGACACGCATCCTGATGGCCATGTCCCGCGACGGACTGGTGCCTGAGATTTTTGGGCGGATCTCCAAAAAACGCGGCACCCCGGTGGCAGGCACCTTGATTGTGGGCATCGTGGTGGCAGTGACCGCCGGGCTGGTCCCGCTCGGTGCCCTGGCCGACGCCACCAGCATCGGCACCCTGTTTGCCTTTGCCCTGGTCAACGTTGCGGTGATCTACCTGCGCCGCAACCGCCCCGAGCTCAAGCGCAGTTACAAGGTGGCCTTCTACCCCGTCACCCCCATCTTGGGTGCGCTCATGTGCGTCTACCTGATGGTCAACCTTGGCGGCCACACCTGGGTGGTGTTCCTGGTCTGGATGATGGTCGGGTTGCTGGCTTACTTTGGCTATGGTCGCCGCCACTCCCGTGTGGCCGCCCTGACCGAGGACGAATACCAGGAACTCTCCACCGGCAGCTTTGAGCCGGCCGACGCTCCCGCTGATGACACCACTACCGTGAAGGCACAGTAGCCATGACTGACACAATCACCATGCTCAACCCGGATTTCCCGTTCAGCTACGACCACTACTTAGCGCACCCCGCCGGTTTGGGCAGTGTTCCGCAGCCGGCTCATGGCACCGAGGTCGCCGTCATCGGGGCAGGGCTTTCGGGGCTGGTGGCCGCCTACGAGCTCATGAAAATGGGGCTCAAGCCCGTCATCTTTGAACCCGAACAAATTGGCGGGCGGCTGCGCACGGCCAGTTTCCCCGGGGCGCCGGATGTTACGGCGGACCTGGGCGGGATGCGCTTCCCGGTCTCGGGGCGCGCCTTCTACCACTACGTCGACGAGCTGGGATTGGCGAGCGCGGAGTTCCCCAACCCGCTCTCCGGGGCAACGTCCAGCACCGTCATTGAACTGACTGGCGAATCCCATTACGCCGTCACCGAGGCGGACCTCCCGGAGTTCTTCCACGAGGTGGCCCGGGCTTGGCGTGCATCCGTGAACGACGGCGCCGCATTTGCCCAGATGCAAGAAGCCATCCGGGCGCGGGACACCAAGACCATCAAGGAACTGTGGAACGCGCTGGTTCCGGCATTGGATGAGCAAACCTTTTACGGTTTCATTGCCGCGAGCGAGGCGTTCAAGAAGGCCGGATTCGGCCACCGCGAGGCTTTTGGTCAGGTGGGCTTCGGCACGGGTGGCTGGGACACCGACTTCCCCAACTCGATCCTGGAAATCCTCCGCGTGGTCTACACCGACGCCGACGACGGCCACCGCAGTATCGTCGGCGGAGCGCAAAAGCTCCCCGAGGCACTGTGGGAGGATGCGCCGTCGGGCATGGCACACTGGCCCGCAGGGACCTCGCTGAAGTCACTGCACGCCGGATCCCCGCGCGGGGGTGTCGCCAAGATTGCCCGCGCCGCGGACGGCTCGCTGGAAATCACTGAGCGCTGGGGCAAGAAGCACCGTTTCCCCGTGGTCATCAGCACCTGCCAGTCATGGCTGCTCTCCACCCGCATCAATACGGAGGAATCGCTGTTTGCCGCGCCCATGTGGACGGCCATTGAACGGTCGCACTACATGCAGTCCTCCAAGACGTTCGTCATGGTGGACCGGCCGTTCTGGAAGGACATTGACCCGGAGACGGGCCGTGAGGTCATGTCCATGACGCTGACCGACCGGCTCAACCGTGCCACCTACCTGTTGGACAACGGCCCCGACGCGCCCGCCGTCATCCTGCTCTCCTACACCTGGAACGACGACGCGCTGAAGTGGCTTTCGCTGTCGGCGGAGGAGCGGGTGGAGCTCATGCTGCACTCGCTGGCCCAGATCTACCCGAACGTGGACATTGCCTCACACATTGTGGGGTCGCCCATCACGGTGTCATGGGAGGCCGACCCCAACTTCATGGGGGCGTTCAAGGCCAACCTGCCCGGCCACTACCGCTACCAGCAGCGGCTGTTCACGCACTTTGACCAGGCGGAGCTGCCCGAAAGCCAGCGGGGCATCTTCCTGGCCGGCGACGACGTGTCCTGGACGGCCGGCTGGGCCGACGGCGCCGTCACCACGGCGTTGAACGCCGTGTGGGGTGTGGTCAAGCACCTGGGCGGCATCTCGGCGCCGGAGAATCCCGGCCCGGGGGAGCTGCTGGCCGAGATCGGGCCGATGTCCCTGGACTAGGCGTGGCCCGACCTTTGCGACAACCGACGGCGTAGCTCATCTAGATGCCCGGCTCAAGCACCCACACGAGCTGCGCCGGCACTGTTGTCCCGACCGTCAATGACAGAACTCCGTGGAATTGTTCAACAACCTGTCGTGTTCCTTGGGGCACTTCCTGTGGCTCCTGTCACCCAATCTGGATGGATGGAACCATGGCCACCGGCGCCAGGGGCATCGACTACCAGCTGCCGTAGCGGGCGGCCCCGTGAACTAGGGGGAGTCGGGAAGGTGGCCCAGCAGTTCCGCCTCGGCCCGATCCAAGTATCTGCGCAGGGTCTCGGCAGCCTCGGCCCGGTCCCCGGCGGCCAGCAGCCGGACAAGCTCCGCGTTGAGCTCAACGTAGTTGCTGTGAAAGTCCGGCGCCCCGCTCATGGCATGGAACACCAGACGCATCTGGGCCAGCACCCGCGTCATGATCTCCGCCAAGCCGCGGCTTCCGGTGCTACGGATCAATTCCTCATGGAAGCGCTGGTTGGCGCTTGCCATCTCCGCCACGGAGCCGCGGGCCAGGGCCTGACGGGCGTCGGCAACAACCTCACCCAGGGCGTCGACGTCGAGCTCAGGCCCCCACAGGACGGCGGCGGGTTCGAGCATGCGCCGCACCCGGTAAATCTCGCGAATCTCCTCCCTGCCGGGCGCGGCGACAAAGACGCCGCGATTGGGGAAGCGGGTGATGATCATTTCACCGGCCAGGACCGTGAACGCCTCGCGCAGGGTGTTTCGGGAGACGCCGAGTTGGGCCGCCAGGGCCAGTTCGGAGAGCTTGCTGCCCGGCAGCAGCTTCCCGTCGGCAATCCGGGCTCGCAAGACCGCCGCCACCCACTCGCCGGTGTGCGCGTGGGTGGCCGGATCAAGCCGGGACAGGTCATCGAGGGCAGCATTCATGGGCATGGCTACAATCTACCCAATGGGCCGGGGTGGTCGTTTCAGGATCGCGGCCGCGCAGCTGCGACAGACGATCCGGCCGGCTGTGTCGCCACGGACAATCACGGCTCCGGGGGTGAAAGTGCCGTGCGTCAGCGTGCCGCCGCGGTGCGGAGATAATGGTTTCCATCTTCAGGGCTTCCAGAACCACCGCGGGGTCGCCGGCGGTGGCCTCCCGGACGGCCTGGGCAAAGTCCGCGTTCTCGGGCAGGAAGCCGTAGCCCGGGTGGTCGGCGTCCGGTTCGGAATAAACAGCCACGGAGGCCAAGCCGGCATCGGCACAAGCGCGCGCCACACGCACGGCGATCTCGCCGCGGTGGGCAATCAGAACTTTTTTCATCAGTGGATTCCTTGCGTGTGGCCCGCCAGGTTGTCGCCAAGGCGGGCAAGCATGATCGGGGGTGTGGGCTGCGGGGCCAGGGTGTCGGGGTCGACCCGAACGAAACGCACGCGCGACCCTGGAGCCAGCTGCGCGGCGGCCGGCAGGTCTTCCGGGACCACCACGCCAATGACCGGGTAGCCGCCGGTGACCGGGTGGTCGGCCAGGAACAGCACCGGCAGGCCCGACGGCGGGACCTGCAACGCCCCCCAGACGACCCCCTCACTGGCCAGCTCGCCCTCGCGGATCCGTGTCAGGGCTGTGCCGCCGTCGTCGAGCCCCAGCCGGACGCCGATCCTGTTCGACTCGGAGCTGACTAGCCAGGATTGCGACGCGAGCGTGGCCAGCCCGGCCGGACCAAACCAGTCCTCCCGGGGGCCGGTGGTGAAGCGCAGCCTGATGACGCCGTCGTCGGGGAGCTCGGGCAGGGTGCTCGGTTCCGGGGCGCCGACGACGTGCACGCCGGTTATGGTCCCGACCGGGATGGTGTCCCCGGCGGCCAAGGGGGCGGGCCCGATCCCCGACATGAGGTCGCTGGAACGGCTGCCCAGGACCAGCGGCGCGGCGATGCCGCCGCGCACGCCCACGTAGCAGCGCAGCCCGGCCAGTGCGGGGGAGAGTATCAGGGTTTCCCCCGCCAGCAGGGCAAAGGGGGCGTTCTGGGCGGGGTGCCGTGTCGGGTGTTCGGGGGAGCTGACGCTCAATTCCACAGCGGCGCCCGTGACGGCCAAAACCTGGTCGGTGATGGCCCGCAGAGACAGCGAACCCATGAGGTTTTCAACGACGGCGTCGCCGCGCCCGTTGCCGACCAGCCGGTTGGCCGCACGGGCCGCGGCCGGGTCGACGGCGCCTGCCGCGGACACGCCGAGCCCGCCCAGGCCGGGACGGCCCAGGTCCTGGATCAGTGATTGCAGCCCCGGGGAGACCACTGCCAGCCCGCCGGCCGGGTGGGTGCTTGCCGCGGCCGGGGCAACGGCTGCCGGCTCCTGCGCGGCATCCCCGGCAGTGGAACCGGCGTCGTGGCCAAGGTTCAGGCTGGGCCGGGCCGGGACAAAACGGACCCGGTCCATGGGGCGGATAAGCGCCGGGCTCTCGCGCTCGAGGGACCACAGGAGAGCGTCGCTGTGCCCGATCAGCTGCCAGCCGCCGGGTGACTTGCGCGGGTAGATGGCGGAGTAGTCGCCGGCCAGGGCGACGGCGCCGGCCGGCACGTTGGTGCGCGGGGTTCCTCGGCGCGGCACGGACAGGGTCCGGTTCTCGCCGGTGAGGTAGGCGAAGCCCGGGGCGAAGCCGCCAAACGCGGCCCGCCAGAGCTGGCCCGTGTGCGCGGCGATGACGGCTTCGGTGCTCAGGCCCGTGAGTTCGGCGACGTCGGCGAGGTCGGCGCCGTCGTAGTGGACGGGAATCTCAACAAGCTTTCCGGCATCGGCGGGGGCGCTGCCCAGCGGCAAGGAGGGGATGGCTGCCGCGGCGGCCTTGGCTGCGGGCCGGGAGTCGAACTTGATCAGGACTGTGCAGGCCGCGGCAAGGACGTCAAGCTGGCCCGGCAGGGGTGCTGCCGCCAACCGGGCGGCCAATGCGAGCACCGCCTGAAGGTCGGACAGTTCCACCAGAAGGGCGCGGGTGCCGGCAAAATGGGTGGCGGTGACGCTCATACAAAGCTCGTGATCTGCACGCCGGCGGCCTCGAGACCGGCGCGGACGGCTGCGGCCATGGCCACGGCGCCTGCCGTGTCGCCGTGGACGCAGATACTTTCGGCCGGCATGGCGATGACGCTCCCGTCAATGGCCGTGATGGTCCCCTCCGTCGCCAGCCGGACCATGTTGGCTGTGACCTGCACCGGATCGTGGAGTACGGCGTTGGCCTCGCGGCGGGAGACCAGGGTCCCCTCCGGGGTGTAGTTGCGGTCGGCGAAGGCCTCGGCCACGGCACGCAGCCCCGCAGCCTCGGCACGGGCCAGGGCGAGCGAGCCCGGCAGCAGGACCAGCGGAAGGTCGGTGCCGAACGCCTTCACGGCGTCGACCACGGCCCGAGCGTGCCCCTCATGGTGGACGATCGTGTTGTAGAGGGCGCCGTGCGGCTTCACATACTTGATGGTGGTCCCGGCCGCCCGGGCCATAGCGGAGAGCGCGCCCAGCTGGTAGAGCACGTCGTCGGCCAGTTCGGTGGGGGAGCAGTCCAGGAAGCGGCGGCCGAATCCGGCCAGGTCCCGGTAGCCCACGTGGGCGCCGACGGTGACACCTGCGGCGACGGCAGCGCGGCAAGTCGCGGCGATGGTGCTGGGGTCCCCGGCATGGAAGCCGCAGGCGACATTGGCGCTGGAGACGGAGGCGAAGATTGCCGCATCGTCGCCCATGGTCCAGTTGCCGAAGGACTCGCCAACGTCTGAATTTAGGTCAATGAAAGGCATGTGTGATCCCCGTCTCGTAAGGTGTTCCTCCAAGGATGCCCTACTTAACAAGATTGTTCAACAATCTGCCGTGCCAGTGCCGGTGCGTGGCCGTGCCTGCGTGCCGCGCTCGTGCGTGGCCCCAGGCCGGGCACCATAAATCCGGCTTAGTCGAAGACGACTGTCCTGTGCCCGTCCAGCAGCACCCGGTGCTCGGCATGCCACTGCACCGCCTGGGCCAGGGTGCGCGCCTCAACGGCCCGGCCCACGGAGACAAAATTCTCCACCGAGTGGCCGTGAGCCACCCGGATCACTTCCTGCTCAATGATGGGGCCCTCATCCAGCGCGGCTGTGACGTAGTGGGCCGTGGCGCCAATGATCTTCACGCCGCGGGCATGTGCCTGGTGGTACGGTTTGGCACCCTTGAAGGACGGCAGGAAGGAGTGGTGGATGTTGATGGCCTTGCCGGCCAGGTGCTTGCACAGGTCATCGGAAAGGACCTGCATGTAACGGGCCAGGACCACCAGTTCCACGTTGTGCTGGGCAACGAGCTCCAACAGGGCCGCCTCGGCGTCGGCCTTCGTCTCAGGGGTGACCGGGATGTAGTAGAACGGGATGCCATAAAACTTGGCCAACGGTTCAAGGTCCCTGTGGTTGGAGACAATCGCCGGAATCTCGATGGGCAGGGTCCCCGAACGCTGCAGGAACAGCAGGTCGTTGATGCAGTGCGCGGCCTTGGACGCCAGAATCAAGGTGCGCACGGGCGCGCCGGCGCGGTGCAACTGCCAGTTCAGGCTGAACGGCTCTGCCACCGCTTCGAGGTGTTCGCGGAGGCGGCTGAAGGAGGTGGTGGTTTCCACGGCGACGCGCATGAAGAACGTGCCGGTGTCGGGGTTGCCGTACTGCTGGGAATCGGTGATGTTGCACCCGGCTTCCAGCAAGGATCCCGACACGGCGTGGACAATGCCTGGCTGGTCGGCGCAGGAAAGCGTCAGGACATATCCGGTGGGGGAGTGGGGAGAGTTCAGTTCAGTCACCCGTTCAACGTTACCGCTCAAATGTGCCCCTGTACTACAATTAGGGTGTTGCGACTGGCGATGAGGTGGGACACCACCGGGGAGCAGCACGAAGCGAAGACCTTAAGATCGTACGCCTGGGACGCGAGGTCAAGTAAAGCTCATGCGCGCCATTGGCCGTTAGATGAAGTTCAACGACGGCCGGTAAACGCAGGAGCGATATTCTTTCCTAGAAGAGTTTTTTCGTGCTGCCTACTCAGGAGTCTGTAGTGACTTTTAGCCCCACCCAGTCCGTGACCAATGCCCCGCTCTCCGAGCTGGACCCGGAAATCGCAGCCGTCCTCAGGGACGAGCTTGGCCGCCAGCGCGACACGCTGGAAATGATCGCCTCCGAAAACTTCGCCCCCCGTGCGGTGCTTGAAGCCCAGGGCTCGGTGCTGACCAACAAGTACGCCGAAGGGTACCCGGGTCGTCGCTACTACGGTGGCTGTGAGTACGTGGACGTGGCTGAAACCCTGGCCATCGAGCGGGTGAAGGACCTTTTCGGTGCCGAGTACGCCAACGTTCAGCCGCACTCAGGTGCCCAGGCCAACGCTGCCGCCCTCGCCGCCATGATCAAGCCCGGCGAGAAGATCCTTGGCCTGTCCCTGGCCCACGGCGGTCACTTGACCCACGGCATGAAGCTGAACTTCTCCGGCAAACTGTACGACGTCGCCGCCTACCAGGTTGAGCCGGACACCTTCCGCATCGACATGGACAAGCTGCGCGAACAGGCCATCGCCGAGAAGCCCCAGGTCATCATTGCCGGCTGGTCCGCCTACCCGCGCCAGCTGGACTTTGCCGCGTTCCGCTCCATCGCCGATGAAGTGGGTGCCCTGCTCTGGACGGACATGGCCCACTTTGCCGGTTTGGTTGCAGCAGGCCTGCACCCGAGCCCGGTGCCCTACTCCGACGTCGTCACCTCCACGGTGCACAAGACCCTTTCCGGCCCGCGTTCCGGTGTGATCCTGGCCAAGAAGGAGTGGGCCAAGAAGCTCAACTCCGCCGTGTTCCCGGGACAGCAGGGCGGCCCGCTCATGCACGTCATCGCCGCCAAGGCCGTGGCCTTCAAGGTTGCCGCCGGTGAAGAGTTCAAGGAGCGCCAGGCCCGCGTGCTCGAAGGCGCCAAGATCATCGCCGAGCGTTTGAACGCCCCCGACGTTGCCGCGGCCGGCGTGTCAGTGCTCACCGGTGGTACTGATGTCCACCTGGTTTTGGTTGACCTGCGCAACTCCGTCCTTGACGGCCAGCAGGCCGAGGACCTCCTGCACAGCGTTGGCATCACGGTGAACCGCAACGCCGTCCCGTTCGACCCTCGCCCGCCGATGGTCACCTCGGGTCTGCGCATCGGCACCCCGGCACTGGCCACGCGTGGCTTCGGTGCGCCGGAGTTCACCGAGGTTGCCGAGATCATCGCCGCAGCGCTGAAGGGCGGGGCAGATGTTGACGCCCTCAGCGCCCGCGTGAAGGCACTTGCCGCGAACTTCCCGCTCTACCCCGGTCAGGAAGAATGGTAACAATGGCTGTAGCTCAAATCCTTGATGGCAAGGCCACCGCCGCGGCCATCAAAGCCGAGCTGACCGAACGTGTGGCGGCCCTGGCCGCCCGCGGCGTCACCCCCGGCCTTGGCACCATTCTGGTTGGCTCGGATCCGGGCTCGCAGTGGTACGTGGGCGGTAAGCACAAGGACTGTGCCGAGGTTGGCATCACCTCCATCCGCGTTGACCTGCCCGAGACGGCGACCCAGGCCGAAGTTTTGGCCGCCGTCCGTGCGCTCAACGAGGACCCTGCCTGCACCGGTTACATTGTGCAGCTGCCCTTGCCTGCGCACATTGACCAGGACGTGGTGCTTGAAGCCATTGACCCGGACAAGGACGCTGACGGCCTGCACCCCATGAACTTGGGCCGCCTGGTGGCCAATGTGAACAGGCCCATGACGTCCCCGCTGCCGTGCACCCCCAAGGGTTGCATTGTGCTGTTGGAACGCCACGGCATCACCCTGGCGGGCAAGCGCGTGGTGGTCGTTGGCCGTGGCGTGACCATTGGCCGGCCCATGGGCTTGTTGCTGACCCGCCGTGACGTCAACGCCACAGTGGTGTTGGCGCACACCGGCACCAAGGACCTGGCGGCTGAACTGCGCCGGGCCGACGTCGTGGTGGCCGCCGCCGGCGTGCCGCACATGATCAAGGCAGCGGACCTCAAGCCCGGCGTCATTGTCCTGGATGTTGGCGTGAGCCGCGTCGATGATGGCAACGGTAAGGCCGTTGTCACCGGCGATGTGGAGCCCGCGGTGGCAGAGGTTGCCAGTTGGATCTCCCCGAACCCGGGAGGAGTGGGCCCCATGACCCGCGCGATGCTGTTGGCCAACGTGGTTGAGGCGGCAGAGCGCGCCTAGCGCTTGCTTTTCCAGCTCCCCGACGCGAGCGTTGGGAGGACGACGGCGGAACTTGTGTTCCGCCGTCGTCCTCCCTTTTGCTGGGGGCCACGTTTTACGGGTTGAGCGACTCGACCCGTTCGGGGCGCCCATCCACCCAGGCCATGAGGGTGCGCACGGTCTCGGGCAGGTTTTCATCCGTATAGAAGACGCTGACGGGCGCCTCGGTATCCTCCAAGGAAATTTCATAGAGTTGGGCGTCGGGCCAGTTGCGAGCAGGGGCCGACACCGGCTGAGCCGCCAGATTGGCGCGGGCAACCGCCCCGGCAAAGGCCTCCGCAGCAGTGTGCGGCAGGGTTTCGGCGTCGAGCTCAGTTTGGGACACCAGGCCCGCCAGCCCGCCGCCCCGGCGAATCGTCAGCTTCATGTCCGGACACCGACCTCTTTCCATGCGTTGTGGACTATGTCCTGCTCGGTGGAACTGAACAAGGATCCGGCGATGTCCACAGTGGCTCGGGCGGCCTCGTCGAATTGCGAGTTGGGGCGCAGGCGGGTGGTCAGCACGTCGTACCAAATCTTGCCCGCCTTCTCCCAGGAGTTGCCGCCCATGGCCGTGGCCGCCAGCGCGAAGGCACGGTTGGGGATGCCGGAATTGATGTGCACACCGCCGTTGTCGTTGCGGGGGTCATTGTCATCGGGCAGATCCACATAGTCGTCCATGTGGCCGGGTTGCCGGTCGCCGGAGTAGGCGGTGCCGGGATTCATCATGGAGCGCAGCGCCGCCCCCAGGGTGGGAACCAGGATTCCCGCCCCAATCAGCCAGTCGGCGTCGGCCGCGGACTGCTTCACGCTGTATTGCTTGACGAGCGAACCAAACACGTCGGAGAAAGATTCATTCAGGGCGCCGGACTGTTTGCTGTAGATCAGGCCGGCCGTCAGTTCGGTGACGCCGTGGGTCAGTTCATGGGCGATGACATCCAGCGACCGGGTCAGTCCGCCAAGCTGGAAGATCCGCCCGCTGCCGTCGCCGTACACCATTTGGGAACCGTCCCAGAAAGCGTTGTCGAACCCAACACCGTAGTGCACGGAGGAAACCAGCTCCAGCCCAACCCCGTCAAGGGAGTTGCGCTTGTACACGTCGCGGTAGAACTCGTAGGTTGCGCTGCTGCCGTCGTAGGCTTGGTTGACGGCCACATCTTCCACCGGCGGCTGGCCCCAGTCCCTGACCCGCACCCCCGGCAGGAAGGTCCGGCCATTGGTCTTGTTGTCGTAGATGGTCAGGCGCCGCTGCGGGGTGACGGCGAAGCCCACCATTTGCCCGATGTTCAGATTGAGCTGGCGGTTGAGCCGTCCCATCACGGCGCGTTGTGAACGGATGGCGGCCGAGGTGGCCAGGGCCCGCACAGCAGCCTCGCGCTGTTTTGGGGTGCCGTCAACGGCCAAGCGGCCCAGCATATCCGGCGGAGCAATGCTGCAGTTGGCTCGCCCATGAATTCTCGACATGTCCTTGCCTCTTCTTCCTGTGGGGGCGGAAATTTCAGTGATGACCAGGACGCTGCTCAGCTGAGCAGCGGGATGCGGAAAATCTGGCCGGGGAAGATCAAGTTGGGATTGACGATGGTGTCCCTATTGGCATCGTAGATGTCGGTGGCCGTGGTGTTCTGCCCCTGCTGCAGGGCGATTTTGGTGAGGTTGTCACCGCTCTTGACCTCATAGAGCTTGAAGCCGGCCAGTGCCGTGAACAAGGTGACGCGGACAAGATTCAGATCGGGGCCCGGCGGATGGATGCCTGAGGGATCGTCACCAAATACCTGCAGCGTCACGTGGGCGCCTCTGGCCGGGGTGTTACCCAGCGTCACCACATTGCCAAAGTCGTGGATGACGCCCATGGATCCGGCGCCGTGGATATTGCCGCTGCCCAAGGTGTGCCCGGCATTGTCCAAAACTTTCCACAGGACCACTGCCTCAAAACCGGTGCCGAAACCGGCAATCACAAACGCCTTGCCAATCACGTCATTGTGGCGCGGCTGACGGATCTCTATCAAACGTGGAACAACCATGGTGTCCTCCTGAGTCATTTTCCACCATGATGCGCCTGTTCCGTGCCCGGGGCAAGGGAAGCTTTTTGGGGCCGCGCTATCCGTGCCGGAACAGGGCGGCCTGCACGCGCGAGGCCAACCCAAGCTTGCCGAGCACCCGCGAGACGTGGGTCTTGACAGTCGTCTCGGAAATGCCCAGCTGCCGGCCGATCGAATAGTTACTCAGACCCTCGCCAAGGCAGTCAAACACCTCCAGCTCCCGGTCCGTCAAGACCTCAAGCTCCGGGCGTTGCGCCGGCGCCTGGCCGGGGCCGCTCCCGGGGGACAGCGCTGCCGCCACAATCCGGGCCGTCACCTCCGGCGCCACAACCTGGTCGCCGCCGTACACACGCCGCACCGCCTCGGTGATGGCCGCCGGTTCCGCGCTCTTGAGCAGGAATCCCTGCGCCCCGGCCGCCAGCGCGCCAAAAAGGTAGGAGTCATGGTCAAAGGTGGTGAGCACCAGGACCTTCGCCAGGTCCTCGGCGCAGACGGCCATGGTGGCGCCCACCCCGTCCATGACCGGCATGCGCAGATCCATCAGGACGACGTCGGGCCGCAAAGACCGGGCCATGCTCACCGCGAGTGCACCGTCACCGGCTTCACCAACCACCTCCAGGTCGGCTGCGGTGTCAATGACCATGCGCATACCCAGTCGGATGGCTGTGTGATCATCCGCCAGCAGGACTGAGATGCAGTGGGGCGCCGTGTCCCCGGGCGCGCTCATGCCCCGTGCCGTTCCGGTGTGCCGGGCGCGGTGGCGCTCGCTGTAGTGGCGCCGGCCTCCCCACGCGCGGGGACGGGCAGGGTGAGCGACACTTGCCACTGCCCCTCACTGGGGCCGGCCGTCAGTGTTCCGCCGGCGTGGGCCGCCCGGAAGGACATGCTGGGTATGCCGGTGCCGGTGCCGTTGCGCCGGACGGGCCGTCGTTGGAGATCTCGGGCAGCGGGTTGGTGACGCACAAGTGGACGGCGTGGGGCGAACCCTGCGTGAGCGTGAGCACTATCGCCTGGCCGGGCGCGTGCCGGGTGGCGTTGAGCAGGGCCTCGGCGGCCACGCGATAGAGGGGGGTCGGCGACGGCAGGTGCGCGCCGGCGTCGGGCAAGTTATTTGAAAACAACACCCTGGTCCCGGCGCGTTGATACTGCTCCACCAGGCCCGGCAGATCGCTGAGCCGGCCCGCCGTTTCGCTCGCTTCCCCGGCATGCAGGAGCCTGATCATGCTGTTGAGTTCGGCCAGGCCCGCGGTGCTTTCGGTGCGGATCTGGCGGAGGAGCTCACCGTGTGCGTCCGCAGCCGCGATGCCCGCGCTGGCGCCCGACTGCAAAGCAGCCCCGGACTGTAAGGCGATGGCCGACAGCCGGGCGGAGATGACGTCATGGAGTTCGCGTGCCATGTGCGCCCGTTCCTGCTCCAACGCCAGGTCATGGGCGTTTCGTTCAGCCAGCAGGCGTTGCTCGGCGGCATCGTGGACGGCGTCGGCCCGGGCGGTTTCACTCTCGGTGAGGAGGTGTGCCTTGCGCAGGTTCCCCGCCCATTCCACAGGTGTCAGCAGCGTGACCACAGCAATAACGGCTGCCGCGACGGTTTCCTCGACGCTTCCGGAGACGGCGAACACCGTCAGGACCAGCATGGCCGTGAGGACCCACGAGCCTCGGGCGGCGAGTTGGGAGACGCGCGGGGAAGCGAACAGCACCAGTGAAAAGAAAAGCTCGAAGGCCAGCACAAAAGCACCCGCATGACCTGCCAGTACGAAGCCGATGACGGCCAGGGCACACAGCCACGCCATGGCTGTCGGTGCCGCCCGCCGCAGCAGGACCCCTGCACAGCCCAGCACGGCGATGGCGGGCCACGCCGCGGCGAACGCTGGCACACGGAGGTTGCCGGTCGAGGAAAAATTGACGGCCGCAAGGAGCCAGAACACGGCGAAATATCCCCCGGCCAGGGCCAGATCTTCAACCCTGATGGCCGCCAGGCGGTGAACAGTCAAACCGCTGTAGCCACTGCGCAGGCGCGTGAACACTGCTGCGGGTTCGGCCGTGGCTGTGGGTTCTTCCATGTGCCCATCTTCCGTTGCCGGGTTGCCGACAAGCAAGCGACGTGCCGCGCCGTCCGACTAAGGGATGACCCCCAGGTGGGCCGGATGGCCGATGTACGGCAGGGACAGTTTTGGCACGCTGGGTCCATGACTCCCGCACTATATGCACAATTGGCAGTCCTGGCGCTGATCGACAGCACCAGCATCGGCACGCTGTTGATCCCGCTGTGGCTGCTGCTGCGCCTAGATACCAAACTGCTGGTGCCACGGATTCTGCTCTACCTGGGGGTGTTGGCCTGCTTTTACTTGTTGCTGGGTGTGGTGGTGCTCAGCGGGGCCAGCTGGCTGATCGGCGGCCTGTCCGTTGACTCGGTGGCACAGCTGCCAGCTGTCCAGTGGAGCATGAGCATTGGCGGAGGTCTCCTGCTCGCTTATGCGTTGTTTGCCGGTTCCGGCAAGAAGCCAGTGACAGTTGGCGCGGGCGCTGCCGGGCCGGCGTCGAACGACCACCCGGGGAAGCTCGCAGCGAAGACCCCGGCAGCGCAACGGCGCTGGCAGGGCAGGATAGCGTCGGCACTCACGAGCCGCGCCGGCATCGTCTCGTTGGCTCTCGTGGCCGGCGTCCTGGAGCTGCCCACCATGCTGCCGTACCTGGCCGCCATAGGGTTCCTGGCCAATTCATCACTGCCGTTGCCCGGTGAGCTGGCCGTCCTGGCCAGCTATTGCCTGGTGATGCTCATCCCGGCCCTGGTGCTGCTGGGTCTGCGGGTCAGCCTGGGCGCAACGCTGGACCCCTTCCTGAACCGTGTCAGCAACAAGCTGGGACAGATCTCCGCCGAAACCATGATGTGGGTGGTGGGGATAGTCGGCTTCCTGCTCCTGCGATCGGGTTTGTCATACCTGGCCCCGCTGGCGGCTTGGAACCCGTTCAAATAGTCCGGCGGCCGCTTGGCGGGCCCTCCCGTTCGCCACTGGTGGAAGCAGGTCCCGCCACACGCTGCCATTTGAGAGAATGGAGGCATGACTTCTCTTGGAACAGGCAAAATATCCAAACCCAGCAAGTACACAGGCGTGGGCACCATCGTGTTGGCGGTTGTTTTCCTGGTGGCACTGGTGTTCGCGGCCAACAGCAGCACGGTGCTGGGCTGGATCATCGCCGCCATTGCCTTTGGCTGGCTGGTGCTGTCCACGGTGGTGTACATCGGCGTCCACAAGGCAGCAGCGTTTGGTGCGCGCCAGGTTGCCCTGGCCCAGGCCCAGCTGGCGCAGCAGAACAGTGTCAAGGCCCCGGCCGACGGCGGCACCCACCTTGTCGCCGACGATGCCGGCTCCCGGCAGAGCGCCAAAGCGCGCGAACTGAAACTGGATCACTCCTTCAAGATCATCAGCGTCCAGATCGGCGTGGTCAACGAGTTCCTGGGCAAGGACCCGCAAATGGTGGCCCGCGCCCTGGAAACCATTGACATCACAGCCGTCAACGGCCGCGGCATGATCAACCCGAACTGGGAGGCTCAGGAAGCCAAAATGGATGCTGCCATGGCGAAAAAGGACGCCGAACGCCAGCGCGCGGCGAACACCACGGCAGGCCAGGACGACGAACCCGTCTCCGGTGTCATCATCGACTAGGACAGGTTCGGTCTGTTCAGAGGTGACACACATTCGCCGCGGGCCTGCGAGGGCAGGCAATGCGCGGCTGGACATGCAGCGCACGGACCTGCGAATCGTGGGTACCTGCGGGTAAGGTGGTGCAAGTGAGTAACGGTAATGAAAACGGTCAGTTGCGGATCGCAAGCGTCAACGTCAATGGCATCCGTGCCGCCTACAAGAACGGCATGGGCCCCTGGCTGGCCGAGCGCGACGTTGACATCCTGTGTCTGCAGGAAGTGCGCGCACCCGATGCCATAGTGGAGGGTTTCCTCGGCGAGGACTGGCACCTGCTCCATGCCGAGGCCGAAGCGAAGGGCCGGGCGGGCGTTCTGATCGCCACCCGCAAGGATGTTCTGGCACCGGTGGCCACCCGTGTGGGTATCGGTGAGGACTATTTCGCCACCACAGGACGCTGGGTTGAGGCCGACTATGTCATCACCGGCTCCGACGGTTCACCCACCACGTTGACTGTTGTCAGCGCCTACGTGCACTCCGGCGAGGTGGGCACCCCCAGACAAGAGGACAAGTTCCGTTTCCTGGACACCATGATCGCCCGGCTGCCCCAACTGGCAGCCACCAGCGACCATGTGCTGGTGGTTGGTGACCTCAACGTCGGCCACACCACGCTGGACATTAAGAATTGGAAGGGCAATGTGAAGCGTGCCGGCTTCCTGCCCGAGGAACGCGCCTACTTTGACAGGTTCTTTGGCGAGGAAATCGGGTTCAAGGACGTAGCCCGCGAACTTGCCGGCGACGTCGAAGGCCCCTACACCTGGTGGTCCAACCGTGGGCAGGCGTTCACGAATGACACGGGCTGGCGCATTGACTACCACATGGCCACGCCGGGCCTTGCCGCCAAGGCTGCCCGGGCAGTGGTTGACAGGGCAGAATCCTATGAGGCCCGCTTCTCCGACCACGCGCCGCTGGTCGTCGACTACAAGTTCTGAAGGACTCCTAGCTTTCATGAGTGAAATCACCGCCCGCCCCCGCGTTCTTTCGGGCATGCAGCCCTCCGGCGACTCCCTGCATCTGGGCAACTATCTGGGAGCGCTGGTCAACTGGGTCAAAACCCAGGAGGACTACCAAACCCTGTTCTTCATCCCCGACATGCACGCCATCACCGTCACTCAGGATCCGGCGGAGCTGCGCGAGCGGACCCGCAAGACGGCCGCCCAGTATATTGCCGGCGGCATTGACGTTGAAAAGTCAACGTTGTTTGTGCAGTCGCACGTGCCCGAACACGCCCAACTGGCCTGGGTGCTGAACTGCATCACCGGCTTCGGTGAGGCGTCGCGGATGACCCAGTTCAAGGACAAGTCAGCCAAGGGAGGTTCCGACGCCGCCAGTGTAGGGCTGTTCACCTACCCGGTGTTGATGGCGGCGGACATCTTGTTGTACCGCCCCCAGGGTGTGCCCGTGGGGGATGACCAGCGCCAGCATGTGGAGTTGGCGCGGGATTTGGCGCAACGGTTCAACCGCCGCTTCGGTGACACCTTTGTGGTGCCGGAGGCTTTCATTCAAAAAGAAGGCGCCCGCATCTATGACTTGCAAAATCCGACGTCGAAAATGTCCAAGTCCGCGTCCGGACCCAACGGGCTGATCAACCTGCTGGACGATCCTTCGGTCACGGCCAAGCGGATCAAGTCAGCAGTCACCGATACCGAAACTGTCATTGCCCACGACCGGGCGCTGAAACCCGGTGTCACCAACTTGCTGGAGATCCTCTCGACGTTGACGGCGACCCCTGTGGGGGACTTGGTGGCAGCGTACGACGGCAAGATGTACGGACACCTGAAGGTTGATGTGGCCGAGGCTGTGGTGGCCCGCCTTGAACCCATCCGGGCACGCACCCTGGAACTGCTCGATGACCCGGCCGAGCTGGACACGCTGCTGGCCCACGGGGCCGCGAAGGCACGCGAAATTGCGTCCGTGACACTTGCCGACGTCTACGCCAAGGTGGGGTTCTTGCCCCCACGCCCGGCGGTTGGATAAGCGTGCCAGGCATTGGTCAGAGCGGGACCTCGCCGGTTCCGCACGTCGACGGTCTTGGCGTCATTGTCTCCCTGCCCCCGGCTCTTGCCGCCGTGCTCAGCGCTCGGCGAGAGTTCTACGCGGGCCCGGATGCCGCCGTCGTGCCTCCGCACATCACGCTCGTCTCAGGAAGGACCAGTGACACGTGGGAGAAGGCTGCCGAGCATGTGCGCAAGGTGGCCGCAACCGCTACGCCGTTTGTGATTTCGTTGCGCGGGACGGGGACGTTTGAGCCGGTCTCCCCGGTGGTGTACGTCGATGTTGCCGACGGTGGCGCCGAATGCACGACGCTCCACGAGCAGTTGTTGGCGGGTCCGCTGGAGCACCTGCTGGAGTTTGATTTTTATCCCCACCTGACTGTTGCCCACGACCTTGACGAGGCAACCATGGCGCTGGCAAAGTCTGAGCTGGCTGGCTTTAGTGCCGACTTTGAAGTAGCCAGCATAGGACTGTTTGACCATCTGGCCGGTGGCTGGGAACTACGCGAGGAGATCAGCCTTGGGGGAGTCGCAACATCGTGAGAAGGCCGACGGTGGCCACTTTCCAGGGACGACAGCTCCCGGCGTGCGAGCCAAGCGTCCCCTGGCGGCACCCAGCCAGGCGCCGCCCAGCCCCCTGGACCGCAGGGCGCTAGCCGCCTGGGCCAGGTCCAAGCAGGAGGCGTTCCAGAGCGCCAAGGCCGGCGGCAAAGCCCTGAGCAAGGCGGCGGCGCTGCTGCACTGGCTCAACGCCAGGGCCGGGCACATGTTCCCGGTGCGTGTGTGGAACCTGTACACGCGCCGGCGCGGGCCGTTGCTGGCGGCCGGCAACGCCTACCTCATGTTTTTCTCCGTGGGTGCCATGCTGGTGGCCGGGTTTGCCATCTTCGGCATGATCGCCTCGGACAACGAGGTGCTCAGTGCCGCCGTGATTGATCTGGTGGCTAAGAGCACCCCGGGGCTGATCAACACCGGCTCCGGCGGCCTGGCCACGCCCGAACAGCTTCTTGGCACCGGCGGATTCGGCTTGACGCTGGTGATCTCCCTGATCGCGCTCACCATCACGGCCCTTGGCTGGATTAACGGGTTGCGTGAAGGCATCCGTTCCGTGCTGGGACTATCCCGGGACCGGACCAATTTTCTGCTCTCGAAGGCACGCGACGTCCTCACCCTGTTGGTGCTGGCCGTGGCCCTGGTGCTGACCAGTGCGCTCGGTGTCCTGAGCACAACGGCCGTGGGCAACATCAGCGAGTTCCTTGGCTGGGGCAGCTTCCTGCCGGGCCTGTCCGCCCGGCTTGGCTCAGTGGCGCTGATGTTCGTGCTGGATGTGGCCGTGGCGATGGTCATGTTCAGCATGGCCTCCCGGGTGAGCATGCCGCGCCGGGTGTTGTTGCTGGCCTCGGTGTTTTCCGGTGCCGGCGCCACCCTGTTGCGATTCTTTAGCGCCCTGCTCCTGAACGGTGTCACCAACAACCCCTTGCTGGCCCCCTTTGCCGTGATCTTGGGCTTGTTCGTCTGGTTCTTCCTGCTTAGCCAGGTGTATTTGATTGCCGCGGCGATCGCAGCCGTCCGATCCGCGGATCTGCGCCCGCGCCGCGCCAAGGCGTAGACCCGCGGCTGCCACCGCCCCGCCCCGCCCCGCCCCGCCGCCCCGCCCCGCTGCCCCGCCGCCCCGCCGCCGCCCCGCCGCCCCGCTCCGCCGCCCTCCGCCCCGCCCCCGCCGCCGCCCCGCCGCCGCCCCGCCGCGAGTCAGACGGAGGCCCGCAAACAAGCTGCAAGTCAGCGTCTGTCTCGGCGGCGATCCGTCTGTCTCGGCACGGTGGGCCGGGTTAGCGCGCCAGGGCCGCCAGGATACGGGCCTTGAAGGATTGCTCGTTGAAGAGGTCCTTCCACTGCACACGGATCACCCGCCAACCGTCCTCGATCAGCGCATTCTCGCGCTGACGCTCCTCGAGGAGTACTTGCTCGGTGGGAGCGTAGTCAAAGTACTTGCTCTGGCCGTCAAACTCCAGAATCAGTCGTTTTCCCGGCCAGGCAAAATCGGCACGGAATACCCCCAGACGGGTGGCAATCCACAACTGTGGCACCGGAGCGGGGATCAGTAGCTCCCTCATGAGATCACGAGCCAGCGTCTCACCCGGTGATTCCGAACGTTTGTCGGCGTGCCTCAGAACCTTGCGCAAGGTCCGGATACCGCGGTGGGCGCCCAGCGTTTCGGCGGTGGCACGCAGCCTGGCGATGTTAGCGCCCAGGTGCAGGGCATGGTCTGCCACGATCAGTGCCTGTTTGTAACGCATTGTCAGGCAACAATCGATCACTGTGCGTTCCAGCGACGTCACCTGCAGGCCGTCGATCGTCACCACATCTTGTTCGGGAAGCGCCCGCGCATGAACAACGCTGTCCTTGCCGTGGCCGATGCTCGAAGGCTTGCCGGGCTGGGTGAGATGGATCAGGGTGTCCGCCTCCCATAGGCACAGTCCGTGCAATCGCGCTGCCGAGACATGGCTGTACACAAAGCCGGACGCGGAGGTGTTCAAGGTGGCAAAGCTGTGCAACACCACCCTGAGCCGCTCCCGGCCGGTGGACGATTGCCGATACCAGTAAGCCGCGCGGACATAGCAGCCCTGACGGACCCGAAGAATCGCACCTCCCTCGAGCAAACGCCTGATGGCACGGTCGTCGAAACCGGCCTCCCTCAGCTGGCTCGTCCGCCACACAACGCGCCGGTCGGGGAAGGCTGTGCGGAAGCGGCCCAGCGTCGCTTCCACGGGGACACGGTGGAAGCTGGCACCCCGTCCCGGGCCAGAACCGGGTTGGGCGGACGTGGGCCATGGTTCGCCGGCGGAGCGGGGGACGGCACTGAGTCTGGCCGGGGAGCCGGAGCGGGGGACGGCGTCGTGCTTGGGGGAGGGTACCTGGGAGTCCATACTTCAAGCGTGCGGCACAAAACGGGCCAGAAACGGGCTCGCCAGAATCTGTGGATAACTCCGAAATCGCCGAGTCAGATGGAGAACCGCGAACAGGCCGTTGCGCAGCGTCTGACTCGGCGGGGGTTCGTCTGACTCGGCGAATGGAGAGGTGGGGGACCGTCTGACTCGGCGAACTGAGGGCGCCCGCGAACGCGAAAGCGCCGCCCCCACGGAACGGGGACGGCGCTTAGGGCGAAGCCGGTGTTAGATGCTGCGACCCAGGATGGCCTGCTTGACCTCGGCGATGGCCTGCGTGATCTGAATCCCGCGGGGGCATGCTTCGGTGCAGTTGAAGGTGGTGCGGCAACGCCACACGCCCTCTTTGTCGTTGAGGATCTCCAGGCGCATGTCGCCGGCGTCATCACGGGAATCGAAGATGAAGCGGTGTGCGTTGACAATGGCGGCCGGGCCGAAGTACTGCCCGTCGGTCCAAAACACGGGGCAGGAGGACGTGCACGCGGCGCACAGGATGCACTTGGTGGTGTCGTCGAAACGCTCGCGGTCCTCGGCGGACTGCAGGCGCTCCTTGGCCGGGTCGTGGCCACGGTTCACCAGGAACGGCATGACCTCGCGGAAGGACTGGAAGAACGGCTCCATGTCCACAATGAGGTCCTTCTCCACGGGCAGACCCTTGATGGGCTCAACCGTGATGGGCTTGGACGTGTCCAGGTCCTTCAACAGCGTCTTGCACGCCAAACGGTTGCGGCCGTTGATGCGCATGGCATCGGACCCACAAACACCATGGGCACAGGAACGGCGGAAGGTCAGTGAACCGTCCTGCTCCCACTTGACCTTGTGCAGGGCATCCAACACGCGGTCGGTGCCGTACATGGTCATGGTGAAGTCTTCCCACGTGGACTCTTCCGAGACCTCAGGGTTGTAACGGCGCACCCGCAAGGTGACGTCGAAGGTGGGGATTTCCCCGCCGCCACCGAGGTGGGCCGGGATTTCAATCTTGGATGCCGGTTCCGGCAGTTCAGTTTCCACGGTGCTCATTAGTACTTCCTCACCATCGGCTGGTAGCGCGTAAAGACGACGGGCTTGGTGCCCAGGCGGATCCCGGCAATGCTTTCAGCGGAGTTCTCTTCCGTGACGCCCGAGTCCAGGTATGCCATGGAGTGCTTCATGAAGTTCTCATCGTCGCGCTCCGGGAAGTCCTCGCGGTAGTGTCCGCCACGGGATTCCTGGCGGTGCAGGGCAGCCACCGTCATGACCTTCGCCAATTCCAGCAGGAAGCCCAGCTCCACTGCCTCGAGCAGGTCAAGGTTGAAACGCTTGCCCTTGTCCTGCACAGTGATGCGCGAGTAGCGCTCCTCAAAGGATGCAATGTCGGCCAGAACCTTGTTCAAGGAATCAGCCGTACGGAACACCTGCATGTTCGCGTCCATGGTGTCCTGCAGATCCTTGCGGATCAGCGCAACCTTTTCGCCGCCGTCGGAGGTGCGGACATGCTCCAACAAGGCGACAGTCTCAGCTTCCGGGTTCTCCGGCAGTTCCACAAAGTCGGCCGTGAGGGCGTACTTGGCCGCGGCAATACCGGCGCGCTTGCCGAACACGTTGATGTCCAGCAGCGAGTTGGTGCCCAAACGGTTGGAACCGTGGACCGACACGCAGGCAACTTCACCGGCGGCGTAGAGGCCCGGGATGACTGTGTCGTTGTCCTGGAGGACCTCGGTGGTGATGTTCGTGGGAACACCGCCCATGGCGTAGTGGGCGGTGGGGAACACCGGGACGGGCTCCGTGTACGGCTCCACACCCAGGTAGGTGCGCGCGAACTCGGTGATGTCCGGGAGCTTGGCGTCAATGTGCGCCGGCTCCAGGTGGGTCAAGTCCAAAAGGACGTAGTCCTTGTTCGGGCCACAACCGCGGCCTTCACGAACCTCGTTGGCCATGGAGCGGGCAACAATGTCACGCGGCGCCAAGTCCTTGATCGTGGGGGCGTAACGCTCCATGAAGCGCTCACCCTCGGAGTTGCGCAAGATTGCACCCTCGCCGCGGGCCGCCTCGGAGAGCAGAATGCCCAAACCGGCCAGGCCTGTCGGATGGAACTGGAAGAACTCCATGTCTTCTAGCGGGATGCCCTTGCGGAACGCGATGCCCATGCCGTCGCCGGTCAGCGTGTGTGCGTTGGAGGTGGTCTTGAAGACCTTGCCGGCGCCACCTGTTGCCAGGATGACACTCTTGGCCTGGAACACGTGCAGTTCGCCCGTGGCCAGGTCGTAGGAGACGACGCCGGCCGTCTTCTTCTGCAGGTAGATGGAGCCATCCGCGCGGGTGGCCTCCTCTTCGACAGTGAGAAGATCCAAAACGTAGTACTCGTTGTAGAACTCAACGTTGTGCTTGACGCAGTTTTGGTACAGGGTCTGCAAAATCATGTGACCGGTACGGTCCGCGGCGTAGCAGGCACGGCGCACGGGCGCCTTGCCGTGGTCACGGGTGTGGCCACCAAAGCGGCGCTGGTCAATGCGGCCCTCGGGTGTGCGGTTGAACGGCAAACCCATCTTTTCTAGGTCGATGACGGCCTCGATGGCTTCCTTGGCCATGACCTCAGCGGCGTCCTGGTCTACCAGGTAGTCGCCGCCCTTGACGGTGTCAAAGGTGTGCCATTCCCAGTTGTCCTCTTCGACGTTGGCGAGGGCTGCACACATGCCGCCCTGTGCTGCGCCGGTGTGGGAGCGGGTGGGGTAGAGCTTGGTCAGAACAGCGGTGTGGGCACGCTGGCCGGATTCAATGGCGGCACGCATTCCTGCGCCACCGGCCCCGACGATTACGACGTCGTATTTGTGGACCTGCATACTGGATGCTCTTTCTCTCATTTACTGCGCAAAATACTGGTGTTCACTTCGTGCTGATCCGCCCGCCGATGCTGCCGGGAGCGGTGAGTTCCTCAAAAAGTATTAAGGAACCGTGCAGAAGGACGGGAGGTCGATGACGGCGCCGGGAGGGCACGGGTCAAAGGTGAAGATCACCAAGGTGCCCAACACAATGATGACTGTGGAGGCGATGAACAGCACAGTCTTGAGCGTCAGGCGGGTGCCGGCGCGTTCTGCGTAGTCATTGATGATGGTGCGCACACCGTTGGTGCCGTGCAGCATGGCCAACCACAGCATGGCCAGATCCCAGATCTGCCAGAACGGGTCGGCCCACTTGCCAGCCACAAAGCCAAAGTCGATGGCGTGGATGCCTTCGCCGACCATGAGGTTGACAAACAAGTGGCCGAAGATCAGCACAATCAAGATGACCCCGGAGAGGCGCATGAACAGCCAGGCAAACATCTCAAAGCTGGAGCCGGAACTCGTGGACCGCTTGTATTTAGGTGACCGTGCGCTGTCCGAGCGCGGTGACGCAATGGCGTTGGTGCTCATTTAGTGCCCCCCGAAGAAATTAGAGAAGACAATGGTGAGGTGACGGATCAGGAACGGGATCATGGTCACGGCCCACAGCCCCAGGACGCCCCAGAGCAGCTGACGCTGGTACTTGGGGCCCTTCTTCCAGAAGTCGATGGCGATGATGCGCAAGCCGTTGAAGGCGTGGAAGACGATTGCTGCCACTAGTGCCGCTTCACCCAAGCCCATGATGGGGTTCTTATACGCCCCAATAACTGCTGTGTACGCCTCTGGGGACACGCGCACCAATGAGGTGTCCAGGACGTGCACCAACAAGAAAATAAAAATTACTACACCGGTAATTCGGTGTCCCACCCAGGACCACATGCCTTCTCGGCCGCGGTACAGAGTGCCAGCTGGTTTTGTCGGCACTGAATAAACCTTCCCTGCATCACCGTTGCGCTGGCGTGGTTCCACGCGGGGAAACGCACACGGCGTGAGCACTCATAACTTTGCCTAAATTTAGGCTTAGCTAACAGCATATTCAACTTAGGCACTCCTTGCTCTATGCGACAAATCACAGGCGTGTCACATTTTCGTGCTGTAGGGGCCCGATTTTCCCCGTCCTGGAGCGTTCGCGGCGGTGTCCTGGGGTGCGCCGGCGGCGCCCCCGGCTCTCCTACCGTGGGTGGAAATTTCGTGGCGGACCCCCGGCCCACGCACCGGCATACCTTAGGGTGGGGGTGATGAATACGCAAAATTTGGTTGAACCCGAGCAGCCCACAACGGATCCGTTGGGCAGGTTTTATGCAGTGATTCCCGCCGGTGGTGTTGGCACCAGACTGTGGCCGTTGTCCCGGGCCGCCGCCCCCAAGTTCCTGCACGACCTCACCGGCAGTGGCAGCACGCTGCTGCGCGCCACCTATGACAGGTTGGAACCGCTCAGCGGCGAGAAGGTCCTGGTGGTGACGGGGGACGCGCACCGCGACGCCGTGTGCCTGCAGCTGCCCGAAATTGCTGACGCGAACCTGGTGCTGGAAACTGAGCCGAAGGATTCAGGGGCCGCCATTGGTTTGGCCGCAGCCATCTTGTATCTCCGTGACCCCTCCACCATCATGGGATCGTTCGCCGCTGACCAGGTCATCAGTCCGGTGACGGAATTCCAGGCCGCCGTGCGTGAAGCCATCTACACGGCAGCCACCGGCAAAATTGTGACCATCGGCATTAAGCCGACTCACGCATCCACCGGGTTCGGTTATATAAGGACCGGTTCACCGCTGCACATTCAGGGCGCCCCGAGCGCCCAGACGGTGGCGAAGTTCGTGGAGAAGCCCAGCGAGGCAGTCGCCGAAGAGTACCTGGCCAGTGGCGACTACAACTGGAACGCCGGCATGTTTGTGGCCCCGGTGGAATTGATGCTGCACCATTTGAAGATCAACGAGCCCGAACTCTATGAGGGCCTGATGGAAATCGCCATGGCCTGGGACACTCCCGAACGGGTCGCTGTGAAGAACCGCATCTGGCCCACCCTGCCGAAAATCGCCATTGACTACGCTGTTGCCGAACCCGCGGCCGACGCCGGCGACGTGGCAGTGATACCGGCGTCCTTTAGCTGGGATGACGTGGGCGACTTCGCTGCCATTGCGCGGCTGAACAACGCCAAGGAGGTGGATGCCGTCACCGTCCTGGGTGAGGGTGCCCGGGTGTTCACGGAGAACAGCAGCGGCATTGTGGTCACCGACACCAAGCGAGTCATCGCCTTGATTGGTATCCAGGATGTGGTGGTCGTTGACACCCCCGACGCCCTGTTGGTCACCACACGCGCTCATTCACAATTGGTGAAAAACGCTGTTGACGGCCTCAAGGCCAAGGGCGACACCGACGTCCTCTAGCCTTTTCTTGAATCTGTGTGGCAGTTATTGGATCGGAAAGCGCTTTCCCAGCCAAAATGGCGAGTTACAGGGATGGCGAGTTACAGGGATCTTGAATTTTAGGGGTGGTTGCAACACTGGGTGGTTAGCTTGGTATCAGTAGATCACGGAATACTTCGGCTGGTGTTTTCCAGCCGAGTGACTTGCGGGGGCGTGCGTT
>NZ_JBTNDH010000028.1:0-45182 GCF_054511095.1 Arthrobacter sp. TMN-49
AGGAAGTCCGGTGGTTCCGCCGCGGCGTAGCCGGTGAGCGTTGCTTCGAGCTCGTCGGCACTTTCTGCGGGAATGCGTCCGGCCGCTGCCAGGTGGCCGGCGTCCTCGGTGAAGCCCGAAACTATCAGGGCCTGCTCAACGGAGAGTTCCCCGCTAAAGAACGCGGAACCCAGCACCGGTTGTGGTGGTGGGGTGGTCACGGTGGTGAGCGGGTCGGTGGTGGGCATGAAGTGTTCGGCCAGGCGCAGGCGCCGGGAAGCTTCGGCGGCGCTGAGATTCAGTGAGGTGGTGAGTAGTGCCACCGGCTTGGTAATACCAACATCACTGAACCGTGAGGCCCGGGTGCGTGCGGCGAGCACTCCGGCGACCTGCACCTGCAGGGCGGAGAGGATGCGGTCCAGATGTTCTAGTGATTGTGCCCAGCTGATGGTCTGGGAGTCGGTGAGCGTCTCCAGATCCACACCCAACGGCGCGGTAACGGTGCCACGGCCCGCAGCTGGTGCAGCCGGAGCCAGTGCGGTGGCAAGCCTGAGAAGCTGGTGGATGTGTGCATCCGCCGCGTCCCTTGTCCTTGTGGAGCCGGGCGTTCCCGGCATCCTTGCCGTTGCTTCCATACCTCTTATTTTAGTGGCAGGCACCGACATTGTTCGAGGAATATACGAGTATGTGGATAAATTGTGGTATTTACTCGTACTGTGGATGAGTGGTTGCGGATCTACCAGCTGATCCGCTCAAACATGGTGCGCAGCGTTGCCCCTCGCGCCGGATTGACGCTCGCCACCCAGGCCACGCGCCCCATCAAATGGGCCCGGAAATCCGCATGGCCCGCACGGTTCTGACCCTCGGGGCCATGGATGGCGCAGTTGTGCAGCACAGCCTTCAACGCATCGATTTCAGGCCGGGGCAGATTTGTGTGCCGGTTGACCACCACCCCTGTCACGCTTTGGCGCGCCCCTGCCCGGTGCACCCGGGTCTTCAAACGGTTCAGCGTATGGCCCTCATCGACCACAATCCGCGAAACTCCGCGCACAAAGGGGTCAGCACACCGGGCCAATTCCGCAGACCCACTAAAGGCGAGGTCGTCGGCGTAACGGGTGTAGCCGGCGTCGAACGCGTCAGCCCAGCCCCACAGCCTCGAATCCAGGCGGCGCAGCGCAAGGTTGGCCAGCATGGGGGAGGTGGGCGAGCCTTGCGGCAGGTGCGGCACGGCAAGGGCCTTGCGCAGGGCGAAGCGGTCTGAAGGGTCACCGCCGGGCGGCATCTCGGCGATGACCCCGACGGGTGCGGCATGGGTGCACAGACCCGTCAGCCGGTGCGCCACCGCCTCCGTGAAGCCGGTCTGCTGCAGCACACCAAACACTTTGCCCGGGGTGACATGGGCGAAGAATGCTGCCAAATCAAGGCTCACCACCACCTCGGCGCCCGTGTGCAGCCGGGCACCGGTCACAGCGCTGCGCCCGGGCACAAAGCCATGGGCGGCGGGGTGCAGCGGGATCGGCGCCAACAGCTGGTGCAAGATGGTGCGTTGCAGCGCGCGCAGCCGCGGATGCGGAATCTCCAGCAGCCTGGGTACCCGCCCCGGCCGGCTGCGCCACTGATACCTGTAATGCAGGAGGCGGGTGCTGGCGGCCCTGCGGTTCCACTGCCGGGGATCGGAAAACCATTCCAGCTCGCCAACGCTCAACTCGAGGAACTGCGCCAGCTCGGCCAGCGTGTCGAGGCGGCGGACTCGGGCCTCGCGGGCACCAGCGGGCCCCACCGTGTAGTGCGCCACGGTGATGGGCTTGCGCTGTATCGCGGCCTTGTCAACCGCTCGCTGGAAGGCCTCGCTGTCAAGAACGACGGCGGCCAACTCCCGTGGGACGTCAGCCGGGGGGTGGTGGTAAATGCCCAGGACGTGATCGGCCAACGGGCCCAGCCAACGCCGTCGTGCCCCCAAAACGCTGGCACCGGCGGCGCGCAGGGCCGGCTTGGACCAGTCCTCCGCCGCCAGAAAGGCATGCGCCAGGGCTGTGGCGATCGTCTCCGGTGTGGGCCGGGGCGTGCGCGCCAGGACGGCCGCGGCAGGTGGGGGAGTCAAAGCTGTGACGGCTTCGTAGATGACCTGTCAATCTGTTCGGGCACCCTGCTGCGCGGAGCGCAGCGCCGTGCCCGAGGCGCCTGCTGGAAGCCAATCTTCGTCCCCCGGGGTAACCCCGGAGAGGGTGGTACACCTAGGTGACCGCCCACCTCATCCTGAAGCCGTCGCATGCTGACACACTAGCGCACAGCATCGGTGCTGTCCGTGGCGGCCCTGCGGGCGTACTGTAATAATCCACCGACACAACACTGTTCCGTTCCTTCCTTCTCGCACAGCGGAGGCATTGAGGTCATGAAAACCAACGGCCAGGCAGATGAGTATCGCGCCGCCCTCGACCGAGCACACACGCACGCCAGCCAATGGCTTGCGTCCCTGCCAACACGTGCCGTCGGGCCCAGCCTGAACGCCGACGAGCTGCTCGCCGAGTTTGCCGCACCCCTGCAGGAGCAGCCAATGGATGCCGCTTCCGTCATTGACGAGCTGGCCCGGATAGCGCAGCCCGGTCTGATGGCGATGCCCTCGGGCCGCTTCTTTGGTTGGGTCATTGGTGGCACCCTCCCGGCCGCACTGGCGGCGGACTGGCTGGTCAGTGCCTGGGATCAAAATGCTGCCATCCGCTATGCGACGCCGGCCACCGCGGCCGCCGAGGAGGCCGCCAGCGGTTGGCTGCTGGAGCTGTTGGGCCTGCCGGCCGGGGCCGATGTTGGCTTCACCACCGGGGCAACAGGGTCCAACGTCGTGGGGCTCGCCGCAGCACGGGCTCATGTCCTGAATGAGGTTGGCTGGGATCTTGCCAGCGACGGCCTGTCCGGCTCGCCCCGGGTGCGGGTCTTCGTGGGCCGGGAGCGGCACGCCTCGGTGGACTTGGCCCTTGGCTACCTCGGCCTGGGCAAGGCCACCGAAGTGGCAGTTGATGCGCAGGGCCGCCTGATCCCGGGGACCCTTGCCGAGGCGCTCGAGGCCGGGCACGGCCCGGCAATTCTCTGCCTGCAGGCCGGAAACTTGCACTCCGGGGCGTTCGATCCGATGGCGGAGGCGGCCCGGATTGGCCACGACCACGGGGCCTGGGTGCATGTTGACGGTGCATTTGGGCTGTGGGCGGCGGCGAGTCCACGGCACCGCCACCAGCTGGCCGGGCTGGAACACTGCGACTCGTGGGCCACCGACGCGCACAAAACCCTCAACGTGCCCTACGACTGCGGCGTGGCCATCGTGTCGCGGCCCGAGGTGGTCCGCGCGGTTTTCGGTGCCCACACCAGCTACCTTGTCAACGACAGCAGCGGCCCCGGTGACCCCTTCGAAAAGGTGCCCGAGTTCTCCCGCCGGGCCCGTGGTGTGCCTGTGTGGGCGGCACTGCGGTCGTTGGGCCGCTCCGGTGTTGCGGCCCTGGTGGACGGGCTGGTTGACCATGCCCAGGCGATGGCCGCAGCCTTGGCGCGCATGCCCGGTGTCGAGGTGCTCAACGACGTTGTCTTCACCCAGGTGTGCGTGAGCTTTGGCTCCGATGAGCGGACCCGAAACATCACCGCACGGATCATCGCCGATGGCACCACCTGGATGTCCGGCTCACACTGGGCCGGCCGGGAGATCCTGCGCATCTCCGTGAGCAACTGGTCCACGGATGACGACGACGTGGCCGCATCACTGGCCGCCGTCGAACGGGCCATCAGCGCCGAGGACGCTCGCTGAGCCGCACAGCCACTGCCCGCTGAGCCGGAGCTGGTGCCGCTCACTTGCCGCCGCCCAGTTGGCGCCGCCCAAAAACTATTAAGCTATCATCTGGATCAATCCGCTATGATGGCCAAGGCACCTTTGTACCGGCGAGGCGCCTTGTAGGTTCGTACCCGTTTTCTCCCACAGCAGGCGGATGAGTAAAGGCTAGTCATGGCATTGAGCGATCTCTTCACCAGGTCAACCAACAAGAAGCGCATCTTCACAGTCTCCGCCGCAGCCGCTGTTACGGCGGCAGTGGTCACGGGGGCGTTGATCTATCCCGGTTTCAGCACTGCCGATGTTGACCTCAACGACGGCGGCGTGTGGGTGACAAACCGCAGCATCAACATGGTGGGTCACCTCAACGTCCCCTCAAAGGTGCTTGACGGCGGGTTCACGGCCACCTCCCAGGGCTTCAACGTGCTCCAGGATGCCGGGACGGTGTTCATGGACAACGACTCCGGCACCCTGCTGAACCAGGTGGATGTGCCCGCCATGACCCTGACCCAGGACACACCCCTGGGCGGCGGCAAGGCCGTCTCGCTGGGCAGCGCCATCACTGTCATCACCGATTCGGCGGCCGGCAAGGTGTGGGCCGTGCCCACCGCCGAGGCGGCAACGTTTGATGAGAAAACTACCAAACCAATCCTGACGAAAATCACCAACGCCAAGGCCGCCGTCGGACTGACCACCCACGACGGCGTGAGTGACGTCTTCGTGCTTGACCCGAGCAAGGCGCAGCTCACCCACGCAAAAATTGCTGCCGACGGCAAGGTGATCAAGGTCGCCGAGGAAGCTGTGGAGGGCGTGCCGGATTCGGGCAAGCTGGCGCTGACAGTGGTGGGGGAGAAGGCCGTTGCGCTTGACCCCGATACAGGCACCCTGTTTTTGCCCGGCAACAAGCGGGTCAGCGTACCCGACGCCAAGGGTGCCGTGGTGCAACAGCGCAGTGACGAGTCTGATTTCGTGGCCCTGGAAACGGGCAATTCCTTGGTGCTCCAGCCCCTCGATGGTGGCGCGGCGACGAGTGTTGATGCCGGCTCCCTGGGCCGTCCGTTGGCTCCCGTGCAACAAGGTGGCTGTGTCCACGCCGCCTGGAACGGCTCCAACAAGTACCTCTTCCACTGCTCCGGCGATGACACAAAGCCCATCAGCATTCCCAAGGCCACTGCGGCCTCGGAGCTGGTGTTCCGCAAGAACCGCGACGTTGTGGTGCTCAATGACATGGCCGGCGGGGACGTGTGGCTGGTCAATCAAAACATGATGCTGGTCAACAACTGGGATGACCTCACAGTCGATCAAAAGAACGCTGAAAACGCCGACAAGGACTCCTCGGACCCGAATGTTGTCAACACCCTGCCGGATCGGACCAAACCCAACCGGCCACCCATTGCCGAGCCGGACCAGTTTGGTGTTCGGGCCGGCAGCACCACGCTGCTGCCGGTGCTGTACAACGATTCCGACCCCGACGGTGACGTGCTGACAGTACGGGACAGTGCCGATTCCATCAAGGCAGGTGCCCTGCAAACCGTGTACGGCGGCACGGGCCTGCAACTGGTGGTCCCGGCCGAGGCACCCACTGGGACGGAATCGTTTAGCTACACCAACGACGACGGCCGGGGCGGCACCGACAAGGGCACTGTGAATGTCCGTGTGGTGCCTGAGTCAGAGAACGCCCAGGCCTTGTCGATGCGTGCCACCACCATGGTGGTCGCGCAGGGGCAGACCATCAGCCAGAACGTTTTGGCTGACATGATCGACCCCGACGGCGACAGCATCTTCTTGGTCGGTGCCACCGCGGTGGAGGACACCGGGCAGGTTAAGTTCACCCCGGACGGCGAGTTGAGCTACACCGATGACGGCTCCTCCAATGGCCTGCGCACGGTGGTCATCAAGGTCTCCGACACGCGCTCCATCGTGGAAAAGAAGATTCGAATCAGTGTGAAACCTGCCGGCGGAGTGCCTCCGGTGGCCAACGCCGACTACGTCCGCGTGGTGGCAGGACAAAAAGCGATTGTGGCGCCGCTGAAGAACGACCAGGATCCGCTGGGCGGGGAGCTGCGCGTGGCCAGTGTGGACAAGCCCGCCACCGGCAGTGTCTCCGCCATTGCCGACAACGGCACCTTGACCTTCACCTCGGACACGGTGGGCGCCAGCTATCTGACGTACCAGGTGACCAACGGCCCGCAAAGCGCCACCGGGCTGATCCGTATTGACGTGGTTCCGGCGCAAGCCGAGCTGGCCCCCACCGCCGTGAAGGACATGGCGCTGCTGCCGGTGGGCGGCACCACCTTGGTGGATGTGCTGGGCAACGACACGGACCCGGCCGGCGGCGTGCTGGTGGTGCGCGGTGTTGACGCGCCGGCGGACGCAGGCGTCTCGGTCACCGTGTTGGAACACAATGTTGTCAAGATTACTGACGTCCGCGATCCTGGCTTCCCGGCCACCATCCACTATTCGGTCTCCAACGCCCAAGGCACCTCTGTAGGTGCCATCTCGGTGGTCCGCATCCCTTCGGCGACCACGCTGCAACCGCCTGTGGTGCGTGACGACGTCGTCGATGTCAGGGTGGGGGACGTGGTCCGCATCCCGGTCCTGGCCAACGACTTTGACCCCAATGGCGATGCCCTCAAGAACCCCGACATCACCGAAAGCCCGGCCGCCGAAGCGGGCAAGCTGTGGGTTGATCAAAACGCCCTGCGCTTCCTGGCCAAGGACACGCCCGGATCCGTGACAGCCGTTTACAAGGTCACCAACGACTCCGGCCAACCCGGCTCGGCCACTGTGACCATCAACATCATCGCCCAAGACCCCGAACGGAATCTGCCCCCGGCACCGAAGAATGTTCAGGGGCGAGTCATTGCCGGCGGCCAGACGAAGATTCAAATCCCGCTGGACGGCATTGACCCCGACGGGGATTCGGTGCGGCTGGCGGGCGTGGACATTCCGCCGTCGTTGGGGACGGCCGTGGCAGGCAACGGCTTCATCCTCTACACGGCGGCCGGCAACGCGGCAGGGACTGACACCTTCACCTACAAGGTCAGGGACCGCCAAGGCGCGCAAGCGATTGGCACCGTGGAGGTCGGCATTGCGCCGGAGGATTCCAGCAACCGGCCGCCGAAGGCCGCCGATGACTTCATCACCATGCGTCCCGGGCGTCAGGTGGCCCTCGATGTGGCGCTCAATGACACCGACCCCGACGCCGACAAGCTCTTTGTGGCCAAGGACGGTTTTAGTGGACCCGAAGAAATGGCGCCCTCAGTCACCAAGCTGGGACGGGTCCTGCTGAAAAGTCCAGCTGCCACAGCCATTGCCACCATGGGCTACACGGTCAGCGACCCGGCCGGTGCCACGGCCACGGCCAATATCCGCATGACAGTCACCCCCGACGCGCCGCTGCGGGCCCCCATTGCCCGTGATGATGAGGTCACCGTGCAGGAGGCCCTGGGCAAAAACACCGTCAACGTGCCCGTGCTCAAGAACGACGAGGACCCGGACGGGGTTGCGGAGAATCTCGCCGTGAGCCTGACGCTGCCGAACCCGAATGCCTCGGTGAACGCCGACGGCACCTTGCGCGTTGCGCTCACGGACGCGCCGCAAATGGTGCCGTACACGGTCACCGATCAGGACAAACTCTCCTCCACGGCCATTGTCTGGGTGCCGGGCCTGGATGCCCAGTACCCGGTGCTGGCCACCACTGATGTCATCGAGGTCCAGGCCGGCGAAACGGCTCTTGCCGCGCTGGGCGAGTACGTCAAGGTCCGTCCCGGGCGCACGCCGCGGATCACGCAGGCAGACAAGATCAAGATGATCGGCGCCCCCGCCCTCGACGCTGTCACACCCGACGGTGCGGGGCTGAGCTACAAGTCCAATATTGACTTCTATGGTCCCGGCTCCATCACCTTTGAAGTCACCGACGGCACCGGACCGGAGGACCCGGCGGGGCTGAAATCGACGCTGACCATCATGACGGAGGTGACGCCGGCCCCGGCGAAGAACCTGGCCCCGAAGCTCCAAGGCACCTCGCTGGCTGTTGCCCAGCTGGAATCGGGCACGGCGAACCTGGCCCTGCTGGCCAGCGACCCCGAGAAGGATTCCCTGAAGTTTGCCCTGACCGGTGAGAGCCCGGCCGGTTTGAAGGTGAAGCTCGACGGCGGCAAACTCACGGTTGAGGTGGGCAAGGACACGAAGCTGGGCTCCACCCAGACGGTGGGCATTTCGGTGGATGACGGCCACAACCGGCCCGTCACGGCGGCGGTAAAGATCGACGTCACCTCCTCCACCAAGCCCAAGGCCGTGGCCAACGCCGATTCGGTCCCGGACGCACATGCGGGCCGCCTCGAAACGGTTCCCGTCCTGGCCAATGACGTGAACCCGTTCCCGGACACACCACTGGAAATTGTGGACGTCAAAATGACAACCGGCGCCGCCGGCACCAAGGTGGCCGTGGCCGGGGACAAGGTCACTGTACAAACACCTGAGGACTTCACCGGCAATGTGGTGGCCAGCTACACGGTTGTCGATAAGACGAACGATCAGGAACGCTGGGTTGACGGGCGCATCACCTTGAACGTGAAGGGTAAGCCGGCCGTTCCCTCGGTGCCGCTGGTGCAGGAGGTCAAGAGCAAAACCGTGCTCCTGAAGTGGAGCACCCCCGTTGACAACGGCTCGCCACTGACCGGGTACACCGTGAAAAGGAGCGACGGCGCCACGCAGGAATGTGCCACCAACACTTGCTCGATCACCGGGCTAGCCAATGGCAAGCCGTACACCTTTAGCGTGAGCGCCAAGAACGCGGTCGGGGATTCGGCCTTCTCCAAGTCGTCGGCGTCGGCCACGCCGGATACGCAGCCAGACAAACCTGGCGCTCCCGCCGTCGTTCGGGGCGACACCCAGCTGGATGTCAGCTGGGTGACACCCGTGGGGGAGTACTCGCCCGTGAAGAGCTTCAATGTGCAGATTTCCCCGGTTCCGGCCGGGCAGAATCCGCAGCGGAGCGTCAAGGGCAACAAACTCACCTGGCCGGGGCTGACTAACGGCACCGAATACACCTTCCGGGTACAGGCGGTGAACAGTGCCGCTAAACCGTCCGACTGGAGCGACTATGCGTCCCGGGCTGTGAAGCCGGCGGGCAAGCCGTCCGCTCCTGCCGCGCCGACAACGACACTGGTGGACACGGTGGGCGGCCAGAACCAGATGCGAGTCAACTGGACCCAGCCGAACCTCAACGGCGGCGAGCTCAAGAGCTACACGCTCTTTACTTACCTAGATGGGAAACAAACCGATTCCGTCACGACTACCCAGACCAGCCAAACCGTTTCGCTGCCCAACTCCGTGGCCAGCTACACCTTCAAGGTGCAGGCGGTTACAGACGTTGAGCCGTCGGATCTTAGCCCGGGCTCTGCGGCTTGGCGCTCGGTTAGTCAACCGGGTCAAGTGGGTAAGCCAACCATTGCCGAGGCCAACACAGGTGCGGCCGGCGGTAGCGTGAGTGTTAATTTCGAACCGCTGGGTGGGGCCGCCCTGGGTGGTTCCACTCCCGGTGAGATGAGCTACTTTGCCAACGTCACCCCGGGCGGCAAGAACATCCCGGTGACCAAGGGCGCCACTGTTCCTGCCAGCAACGGTGTCAGCACAACTGTCACGGTCTATGCCAAATCCTCTGCATTTGCCAGTGCTGGGAGCGCGTCCCCGGCGTCGGACGCGGTCACCCCCTATGGCAATCCGGGAACGGCAGGTCTCAGCGGGAGCAACGGTGGGCAGGACAGCCAAAGCGTGTCCTACAGCTGGAGCTTCCCCGGTGGGGCAACGGACACCAGGAATGTGCAAGTCCAGGTGGACGGCGGTGCATGGTCTGCCAAGGGGGGCAATGGCAGTGCAAGCTACAACACCGGAGCATTCAACAAGACGGTGACCATCCACGCCCGGACCGTCAATTCTGTGGGAACGTTTGGTCCGGTGCAGACGGTCATGCCCAAAAGTGGTGCCCAGACGCCGCCCCAGCCAACGAGCTGGACGATCGAGGCATCGCCGGTTCGGAGCTGTTTGGAATCAACCACGGGAAGCGACCACTTTACAGATGGCAGCCCGCCCTCGTGTACGTCACAGTGGTTGCAGTCCAGCACGCCCGTGCAGGTCAACTGCTGGAAGTACTGGACCGGGTCCACCAGCGGCAACCAGTGGTATCACATCACCAGCCCGGGTTACGCCAACTACAGCTACTTGTCAGTTCGCTCCACGAACAACGAGTCGATCCCGGCAGGCATGCCCCGCTGTTAGGGGCCGTATGGACCCCTAATGGCGAGTATCGCCAATTAGTGGATAAACTACTTCAGGTTTCCCGCAGGCACTGCAGGGATCAACAAGATTGAAAGAGGATGAACTATGTCCATGACGCCGGAACAGGCCACGTGGTTTGCAGGAACGTTTGACAAGTTGGTTGCCAATGTTGGCCAAGCCATGTTGGGTAAATCCCACGTGGTTAGTTTGACGCTGGCTGCCATGCTGGCCGAAGGCCATGTCTTGTTTGAGGATGCCCCAGGCACGGGCAAGACCATGCTGGCCCGGGCCATCTCAGCAACTGTGAAGGGTACCAATTCGCGTATCCAGTTCACTCCTGACTTGCTGCCCTCCGACGTCACTGGTGTGATGATCTATGACCAGAAGTCACAGGTTTTTGACTTCCACAAGGGACCCATCTTTGCCACCATTGTGCTGGCCGATGAGATCAACCGTGCCTCGCCGAAGACCCAGTCGGCGCTGCTTGAGGTCATGGAAGAATCCCGCGTGACAATGGATGGCACCACCTATGAGACCGGCCGGCCCTTCATGGTGCTCGCCACCCAGAACCCGATTGAGCAGGCAGGCACCTACCGGCTGCCCGAAGCCCAGCTTGACCGTTTCCTCATCAAGACAGCCATTGGCTACCCGGATCACGCCTCCACTGTGCAACTGCTCTCCAACTCCGGTCAGCGTGACAGGACGTCCAGCCTGCAGGCCATCATCACCCCGCAGGCCGTAGCCGAAATGGCCGATTTGGCCTCCACTACCCACACCGATGCCGCCGTGTTGGAGTACATTTCACGCCTGTGTGAGGAGACCCGCAACGCACCGGAAACCCGTTTGGGTGTTTCGGTCCGTGGCGCCATTGCCATGGTGCGCATGGCCAAGGTGTGGGCGGCCGCCAAGGGCCGTAACTACGTTTTGCCGGACGACATCAAGGAGCTTGCTCCCTACGTGTGGACACATCGTTTCGTGATGGACCCGGAAGCAGAATTTGCCGGCGCCACCCCGGAAGTAGTCCTCAACCGCGTGCTGGCAGAAGTTGCCGCACCGCAGCAGCGCGTCTCGGTCTAACCCAAAACGCGGCAAGACAGCAGTTGTTCGGCACGCCCAGCACACACAGCTAAAGGTCAATCATGAGCATTAAGTCCAGCGCTTCGAAGGTGGGGGAGTTACTCGCCCGTCCCTTCCACAGCGAAGGAACTCCAACGCGGCTGCATCCGGCGTCGTTGACGCGTGAAGCGACCAAGGTGGCCAGTATTTATCTGGCCCCTGCGTGGACCAACGTCGCGGGCTGGCTCAAACGACACGTGGGACCGGTGCTGGCCACCATCAGCACCTTGGGTTTTGTGGTGCTGGGAACAACCGTGCTGCTGTGGGTGCTTGGGGCAAGCTACGGCTGGCAGGAAGCCAAGGTGGCCGCCTTGTTGGCCACCGTGCTCCTGCTGATTGCCAGTGCCTTTGTACTGGGCCGGTCAATGTACGCGGTCAAACTGGACTTGGCACGCACGCGGGTTGCCGTGGGCGACAACGCGGTGGGAAGCCTTGCCGTGGAAAACACCTCAGCGCGTACAGTGCTGCCCGCGGCCCTGGAACTGCCTGTGGGCGTTGCCACGGCGCTGTTTCACTTGCCGCGCATGACCCCTGGCCAGATCCACGAGGACCTTTTCACCATCCCCACCACCCGCCGGGCAGTCATTACTGTGGGCCCCGTCCGTTCGGTGCGGGCCGATCCGTTGCAGCTGCTGCGCCGCCAGCTCGTGTGGACCGAGCCCACGGATTTGTTTGTTCACCCGCGCACCACCTCCCTGGACGGGCCCGCGGCCGGGTTCCTGAAGGACCTTGAGGGCCTGACCACCAAGGACCTGTCCAATTCAGATATTGCTTTCCACGCCCTGCGCGACTACGTGCCGGGGGATGACCGGCGCCATATCCACTGGAAAACCACCGCCCGGACCGGCAAATTGATGGTGCGCCAGTTTGAGGAAACCCGCCGCTCCCACATGGCTGTGGCCCTGTCGGTCAACACGGATGAATACGAGAATGACGACGACTTCGAGTTGGCCATTTCGGCGGCCGCGTCGCTGGGCCGCCAGGCCATCAAGGAGAACCGCGAGTTGAGCGTCATCACCCAGCGTGGCCCCATCCGTTGCGAAACGGGCAAGAACCTGCTCGATGACATGACCAGGTTGGCCGGCTACAACCGTCGCGGCACGGCGGTGGATCTTGCCCGAACACTCACGGACGCCGTTCCCAACGCCTCCGTGGTGTTCTTTGTGGTGGGCTCCAAGGTGACACCGGCACAATTGCGCAGCGCAGCCGCCTCCGTGCCACCGGGCGTTCGCGCCTTCGCCGTACGCTGCTTTACCGGGGCACAATCCGCACGCGCCAACATTGCCGACCTCACGGTACTGACCCTGGGCGATTTGAGCGATCTGTCCATGGTACTGAGAAAGGCCGTCGCATGAACGCCCGTAGGAGTGCGGCAGCACAGCCGCAACGCAAGCCCTCAGCCTTCTCCGGCGGGCGGCTGTGGTGGCATTTCATGATCGACGGCGCCGTGCTGGCAGTACTGCTGGGCATTGGCGTCCTGGGCTTTGGCCCCACCTTTGGCCATGACCCCCACTACCTGGTGGCGGGCTTCGGCGCCATTGTGTTGGGCCTGGCCGTGGCGGCCCTGGGCGCTCATTGGCGCTTGGGCACGATCACCCTGGCTGGCCTAGCGTTTGCTGTGTACATGATCTTCGGCAGCGCCCTGGCGGCGTCGGGTGCGGCAATCATGGGCTTCATTCCCAGCTTGGACTCTCTGCGCGGGCTCCTGCTGGGGATCATGCTGTCGTGGAAGCAATTGCTGACCCTGGCCCCGCCCGTGGGCATCAGCGTGGAGGTCATGGTGGTTCCCTACCTCAGCGCTTTTGTGGCAGCTGTGGTTGCCGGCACCCTGGCGTGGCGGTTGCGCAGCGCCTACTGGGCCATGATCCCGGTAGTTGTTTTGTTCATTACAGCCATCCTCTTTGGTACGGCCCAGGTGTTCCTGCCCGTGCTGCGTGGTTCTCTGCTGAGTATCGCTGCCATCACCTGGCTGGCGTACCGGTATGAAATGATGCGCCGTGAAACCGCCGGCAGTATCTCGGCCAACCGACAAATTTTGGACACGGCCAGCGCACGCACCTCCTTGTTGCGCCGCATCGGCCTGGCTGCGGGTGTCATTTTGGTGGCAAGCGCAGTCACCATGGCCGCCGCGCCGGCACTGACAGGCAGCGCCAGCCGTGAGGTCCTGCGTGACACGGTGATTCCGCCGCCGGAACTCCATGACTTGCCCTCGCCACTGACAAAATTCCGCGACTACGTCAAGAACGAAAAAGAGACAGTCCAATTTGACGTGCAGGGCCTGCCCAAGAATGGCCGCGTCCGCGTTGCCGCCATGGACAGCTACGACGGCGTGGTGTTCAATGTTGACCCCAACAGTTCAGCATCCTTTGCCCCCATCGGTGACCCCACGGCGCTGAGCCACACCGGCGAAGGTGCCGGATCCGGCGTCGACGTTATCATTGATGGCTACTCTGGGGTCTGGATCCCCAGCGTTTCCGTGGCACACAGCCTCAGCTATCAACGGGCCCAAGGTAAAACACCCACCTTGTACCTGAACAAGGAATCCGGTTCGGCGCTGAATCTTGACGGCGTTGCCAAGGGCGATTCCTACAGCATGGACGTGGCGTTCCCGAACATTGATGGCAAAAAGTTGGCCGGCTCGGACTTTGGCTCGGTGCGTTTGCCTAAGCTGGAAAACGTTCCCCCCGTGGTGGGCACGAAGGCCAACGACATTGTTGGCGAAGCTGACACGCCGCTGAAGAAGGTGCAGGCACTGGAAGGCGCCCTGCAGCGTGAAGGCAAGTTCAGCAACGGCCTGGACGGGCAAACCCCCTCCACCTCCGGCCACAGTGCCGCACGCATCACCAAGCTGCTCAGCGGAAAGGAGATGGTGGGCGACGACGAACAGTACGCCACAGCCATGGTGCTCATGGCCCGCCACCTTGGCATTCCGGCACGCGTCGTCATGGGTTTCTACCTTGATGAGAAGGACCCCAACAACGGTGCGCAGAGTGTGAAGATGAAGGGCTCGGATGTCCGCGCGTGGGTTGAGGTGAATTTTGCCGGCCTCGGCTGGGTGCCTTTCAACCCGACGCCGGACAAGGATCATGTGCCCAATCCGCCGGAACCGCAGAACGCCTCCAAACCCAAGCCGCAGGTCCTGCAGCCGCCGCCTCCGCCGCAGGAGCCGGCCGATCTGCCACCAGACAGTGCACCGGACGCTTTGGACACGGACGGAAAAAAGAACAATCAGGGCGGCATTTTTGGCCAGATTCTGATGATTCTTGGGGTCGCTGCCATCCCGCTGCTCATCATTGCCCTGCCACTGGCGGTGATTGTTGCTTTGAAGGCCAAACGCCGCAAGAAACGCCTCACCCTTGGCTTGCCCACCGACCGGGTCAATGGCGGCTGGTCAGAGGTCATGAGCCATGCCACGGACCTTGGCGCCGCGTTGGAGCGCAGCGGGACCCGTCGTGAGAGCGCCGCGTCACTAAACAGCGCCTTCCCGGCCAACCAGGCAAGCACTGCCTTGTTGGCTGAGCGGGCCGACGCCGCCATCTTCGGCCCGGGTCAGCCCACCGAAGCCGAAGTCGCCACATATTGGCAAACTGTGGAACATTCACTCAAGGGCATGACCGGGTCGGTAGGATTCTGGAAGCAGCAACGGGCAAAGTTCTCACCACGATCGTTGCTGACCGAGGCTCAGGCCCGGGCCAGGCGCAAGACAGTTTCGCGCGGCGCGGTGGGCCAGGCGCAATCCTTGCGTTCGCGTGGTGTTGCACTAGGCTCCAAACTGTCCCAGCTATTCAAGAAGTCATAAGAAGGGTACTAAGTACATGGCGCAAAAAGTGGCCGAACCCTGCCGGAATTGTGGAGCCGTGCTCTCACCCGGGGCACCCTTCTGCACACTGTGCGGTGCCGCGGTGAACAACCGTGCCGCCTCACCTGGGCCTGCCACCGTGCCCGTGGGCGTTCCCGGTGTTGGCCAAACTTTTGCTCCCGCGAATGGCGCGGTGCCGGGCATTGTGCCCGTGGGCACCACCGTGGACGGGCCGTTGCTGGCCCCCCGCGAGCTTGGCGTCGATCCCCGCATTGGCGCCGCCACGGTCTTGGTGCCTGGCGGTGCGGGGCGCCGTTTGGCGGCCGCACTCATTGACGGGGTGCTCCCGGGCATACTGATGGCTGTGGCTGTTGGCATTGGAGTCGGCAAAATGACAGTCACCCAGGTGGGTGAATTTTCCCAGCTAAACCTGAGCTGGCTGTTGATCCTGACGGGGATAGCCAGCGTGCTGTCCCTGGGCTATGCCATCTGGCTGTGGCTGTGGGAGGCCAGGTCCGGCAAGACTCCCGGCAACCTGATGGTCGGGTTGCGCACCACCTCCATGGACGGCGAAGCCGCCGGTCTGCTGGCCATTTTTCTGCGCAAGCTGATGATCGCCGTCAGCTCCATTGTGCCCACCGTTGGCCCGCTGTTGGTGATTATTTCCAACACTTGGGATGCCAACGGAAAGCGCCAAGGTTGGCATGACAAGGTGGCCAACACCCTAGTTTTCAACGTCAACGCCGGCCGCAACCCCATAGAAACGGGTGGCATCGCTGAGCGGGCAAACTTTGTGCCGGCAGTTGTGCCCACCATTTCTCCGGTCAGCTCTCCGCTGGAGCGCCGTGCCGTACCGACTCCGCAGCAGGCGCCGTTTACCCCACAGCTCCACGACTCGGGTGTGCAGCCCGGCAACCCCTTTGCGCCGCCGCAGTCAGCGCCGGCGCAGTCCGTCCCGCCACAGTCCGTGCCGGCGCAGTCCGTCCCGCCACAATCAGGACCGACGCAGTCAGCACCGACGCCCCCGATACCCGTGGACGAGGGGCCCATCACCTTTGTGCCCGGCGCCGCTCGACGTGCCCAGCCACAGCAGGCCCAGCAGGGAGCGCCCTTGGCCGGGGCAATTGACCAGGATGCGGGGGAGACCCGGGTACGCCCCGTGGCTTCCACCGCGGGCCTGCGCCTGACCTTTGACAACGGCCACATCGAAGACGTCAGTGCCGTGGCGCTCATTGGCCGCAACCCCGCCGGATACGATGGTGAGATGATTTCTCGCCTTATTCCAGTTCAGGACTCCAGCAGGTCCGTGTCCAAGACACACCTGCACGTTCGCGTCGGTGGTGAAGGCCTGTGGGTTACCGACAGAAACTCCACCAACGGCAGCGCCGTCACCACCATGAGCGGAGTCAAGACACCCCTGCACGGCGGGACGCCGGCCCTGGCTGACATTGGTGCCCGGGTTCATTTCGGTGACAGGTCATTTGTGGTGGGGCGCCAGTGACCACGGGGGAGGGCCAGCAAGCCCGCAGCGGCTCCGGCGTCGGGCTGAGCTTTGGTTTTGGTACTGACAGGGGCCTGCGCAGGGAGCTCAACGAGGACTCGTTCCTGGCTGCGGACCCCTTGTTCACTGTGGCCGACGGCATGGGTGGGCACGAGGCCGGCGAAGTAGCCAGCCGTGAATGCATCCAAACGTTGAGCGAGCAACGTGTTTTGAGCGCCAAATCGCGCCAGGCGACGGCGTCGGAGCTGGCGCATGCGGTGCGTCTTGCCGATGCGCGGATCCGCGAGCTCACCAACGCCCGGGCCGGGACAACCCTCACGGGCGTTGTGCTGGTTGAGGAACGCGGTGTGCCGTATTGGTTGGTCTTCAACGTTGGCGACTCACGAACATACCTGCTCAGCCAGGGAACGTTCACTCAGGTCAGCGTGGACCATTCCGAGGTACAGGAACTGGTGGACGCCGGTTTCATCACCCCCGAGGAGGCCTTGACGCACCCGCGCCGCCACGTGGTGACGCGTGCCTTGGGCACGGGAACAGACACGGAGGCTGATTTTTGGCTGGTCCCGGTGGAAGAGGGCGACAGGATTCTGGTGTGCTCCGACGGGCTCTCCGGAGAATTGAGCGACAGCCAGATTCACCGGGCCCTGAGCACCCTGCGCCACCCCCAGGATGCTGTCGATTCCTTAATCCAGGCCGCACTGCGCTCCGGCGGGCGTGACAACGTCACAGTCATTGTTGTCGATGCCAGCAATGTCAGCGGCGGCGCTGGCGGGGAAACACTGAACAACCCGAACACGTCCCGAACCGCCGAGGAAGACACCTTGCCGCGCCTGTTGTTGACGCAGGAGGTCCTTCCCGACGTCGTGGCCGGTACCCACCCCAACGAAGTCCTGGAATCCATCCCCAAGGAATTCCTAGCGCCCGGGCAAAAGTTGCTCGCAGGCGTTCAAGCACCCCTGCACGAGGAGAATCATGGTTAGCACCACGTACAGCACAGGTTCATGGCTAGGAATTGTGCGCTCGAGTTCGGTCATCGTGCTCCGGGGGCACACCGACCCCGCCATCGTGAGCGCGTTGTGGGATTTTCTTGGGCAGAAACCCACCATTCACGGTGTCCTGGACGAGGTCACACGGCTATTCGGCACGGGCCCCACCAGCATGCCCGACTTTGGCATTGTGCTCCAGTCAGACCGTTTGCACGCCATTTTACGTGGCGAAATGACGCTGGCGGCCCGCACCGGCGACGCCACGGAAGTTGTTTCGGGCCGGGACGTCACCACCTGGAGTGAGCGTTCCTTGCCACTGCCCGACTCCCTTGAACTGACGCTGGCGCAAGCGTCGGAACCAGCCGAACCGACCCTGCTGCTGCCTGTGGGTGAGGCTGTTATCCGGCTGCAGTCGCTGCGGGTGGAGCTTGCCGAGCACCACCTGCCCGAAACGGTGCTCGTGGCAGATTCGGAATCCACGGAACTGCTGGCCGACGACGCTGCTGCCGCGGCCGAGCCGGTTGCCGCCGTGGACGACGCGGTTGCTGCCGCGGCAGAGCCGGAGGTTGTCGAACCGGCAGCCGAGCCCCCGGCTGATGCTGCCAGTGCGCCGGAAGAGGCCAGCGCTGAGGAGTCAGCCAGTGCTGCCAGTGTGCCGGAAGAGGCCAGTGCGGCCAGTATCGAAGAGCCAGCCAGTGTAGAGGGGGGGGAGGGCGACGATGACGCCTACGCCAGCTTTGCCATGGCCGCAGAAGCTGCCGACGCCGAGTGGAACGCCCAGTTGGCGCCCACGGCGGCGGAGCGGGAGGCGGATATGAATCTGACCATCCGTCCCGACCTGACCGATGACGAGCCTTTCGACGCCGAGCCACATGACGAGGACCCCATTGGTGACGAGTCCCTAGCCGAGCACCAGCCGGACTTCGCCGAAGCGATGGCGGAGGATGTGGCGGTGGTCAGCGACGCCGCCGAGGACGCCAGTTTTGCGGCCGAGCCAGCTGGCGCCGACAGCTCCGAGGTGCCCGGGGAGCAGCCGGCCGGGCAGGAGGCTGCCGAGAATGGTTTCACCACCAACTACGACCACTTGTTTGGGCCCACGGTTGCCAGAAGTGTTGAGGACGCTGCGGTGCGGCTCGATGACGACGGCCAGCCGGTTCATCCCCAGCCGCGGGACGCTGTCCTGCCGCCGCTTCCCGCCCTGCCCCCCGTGGCGGGCATCGCCGCGGAAGTCCTGGCAGACCTCAGCGCCGCATCCCCCGCCCAGAGCGCCGAGGAGCAGTGGCAGCCCGAGGGCCTGTTGATCGACTCCGTGCCGTGGGGCAACCACCCGGGGCCCGAAGCCGGGCCCGAAGCCGGCGCCGAAACCGGCGTCGCAATGGACGCCGCAACTGGTGTGCTCGCTGCTCAGCCCTACGATCCCGACCATGACGGCCACACTGTCATGCGCGGCGACGTCGGCGACGTCGGCGCCGACGAGGCGCCCGACGCGCGACCGCTGGAGTCCCGCCCACCCACCGGCCCCATGGTTTTGGCACGCGTGTGCCCCAACGGGCACGCCAACCCGCCGAGCCGCTCACAGTGCTCGGACTGCGGGGCCGCCATCAACTCCGAACCCCGTGAAGTGGGCAGGCCGCGCTTGGGCACCATGCATATTTCCAGTGGTGAAGTGGTTGAACTGGACCACTCGCTGATCATTGGCCGCCAGCCTTCAGTCTCCCGGGTGATGGGCGGCGCCATGCCCCGCCTCGTGCAGGTCATCAGCGGCAACGACGATATTTCACGCTCCCATGTGGAGGTTCGTTTGGATGGCTGGGATGTGCTGTTGGTCGATCTCAAGGCCACCAACGGCACGGTGTTGGTCCGTGAGGGCCAGGCCCCGCGCCGGCTGAGCCAGGGTGAGCAAGCTATTTTGCTCAACGGAGACATCGCTGAACTGGGGGATGGGATCTCCTTGCTCTTTGAGGGTCTCCTGTGAGCAGCAAGCGTGCTCCCGCCGCACCCCCGGTACTTCCTGGCTACAGGTTCGTCTCCGTGCTGGGGTCCGGCGGATTCTCCGACGTCTACCTGTACGAGCAGGACAGGCCCCGGCGCAAGGTTGCCGTCAAGGTCCTGACAGCTGATCTGAAGACCGACGGCGCCAGGGCAAGTTTCGAGTCCGAAGCCAACCTCATGGCCCAGCTCTCCGCGCACCCGTACATTGTCACCATCTTTGAAGCCCAGATCACCGATTCCGGGCACTCATACCTGGCCATGGAGTACTGTTCCCGGCCCAGCCTTGACATGCAGTACCGGCAGGGGCGTTTCAGCGCCGACAAGGCCCTGGAAATTGGTATCCAGGTCGCCTCGGCCGTCGAAACAGCCCACCGGGCAGGCATCGCCCACCGGGACATCAAACCGGCCAACATTCTTGTCACCGACTACAGCCGGCCGGCGCTGACAGACTTTGGCATCTCCGGAACCATGGACGCCGTGCAGGCCGACGGCGGCGGCATGTCCATCCCGTGGTCGCCACCGGAATCCTTCGCCTCCGGTGCCACGGACGGCATCAAGGTCGACGTGTGGGCGCTCGGCGCCACCATCTACACCTTGCTGGCCGGGCATTCACCCTTCGTCATCCCGGGCGCGGACAATTCCCAGCGCGAACTGATCGCCCGCATCAGTGCAGCGCCCCTGCCCATGCTGGGCCGGGCAGACATCCCGCAGGCGCTGGAACTGGTCTTGGCCACAGCCATGGCCAAGTCACCGGCCTCGCGGTACAGCTCCGCCAAGGACTTTGCCCGCGCCCTGATGCGTGTCCAGGCCGACCTGAACCTCTCCGTCACACCCTTCGAGGTGCAAGAAGAAATTGTTGTTGCCGATTTTCGTTCCGACGACCATTCGGAGCCAACCCGCGTTCGCAGCGTTGTCTCCATTGACCCCGACGCCGGCACCTCCAACCCCACCTTCCCCTCACGGCAGGGCAACAACACGCGCGGTGCGCCCGTCACGGCCACCCCACAGCTCAACACCGTGCCGGGCGTAACCGGGTCCACCACCGGACTGAACCGCAACGCCCAAACCCTGCCATCGGCGGGCCCGGCCACGACCCCACCATCGGCTCCCCAGCCCAGCGGCTTCGTGCTGGATTCAACCGTGCAGCGCAGCGAGCTGGCGCCAGCGGCGCCCCAGCCGCAGCCCCCGGCCCCGCCGGCAGCTCCGGCCAGGAAGCGGCTGTGGCTGGGACTAGGCTCCGGGCTGGTACTGCTGGCCGCCGTCGTGGTGGGCCTTGTGGTTTTCCTCAATGGTGGGGCGAACCAAAAAGCTGACCCGCTGGTGCAGGAGTCCGCAACACCAGCCCCCGCCCTGATTGTGGGGGCGGAGGTGCCGCCGGTGAAAGATTTGGCGGCTGCACCCAAAAATGGTGGCTCCGAGTGGAGCTGGAGCAATCCCGACCCGCAACCGGGCGACAAATACTTGTGGGCATCCGTCAGCGCGGTGGATACCGGCGCCTTCAAGCCCATCACCGAGAAACGGGCCTTCGTGGTGGACGACCCCAATGGTCAGTCCTGTATTTCGGTGAAGCTGGTTCGCACGAACGGCCAAACCTCACCGGAGACCAAGAAGTGCTCCTAATCGTCACCGTCATCAGCAACAAGCCTAGGGGGCTGCCGTCATGGCTGAACTAACCATTGATTTTTGTGGCGAATGGTACGAGCCTGCGCCGGAGGGCGTTTTTAGCATTGGCCGTGAGGGTGACATTGAAGTTGATGACAACCCTTATTTGCACAGGAAATTTCTTGAGGTGAGCAAGTACGACGGTATTTGGTGGCTGACCAACGCCGGCACCATGCTCTCGGCCACGATCGCCGACGCAGCAGGTGGTATGCAGGCGTGGATGGCCCCGGGTGCCCGCATTCCCTTGGTCTTTAGCCAGACGAACGTGATCTTTACCGCCGGCCCCACCACGTACGAATTCTCCGTGCACGTGGCGTCGCCGTCGTTCATTTCGCCAAGCCGTGAGGATGACTCGGCCGGGTCAACCACCATCGGCCCGGTGGTCTTCACCGAGTCCCAAAAGGCGCTGATTGTGGCCCTGGCCGAGCCCATGCTGCGCCGCGGCGGCACAGGATTCAGCGCCATCCCCTCCTCCGCGCAGGCGGCCCAACGGCTGGGTTGGGCGCTCACCCGTTTCAACCGCAAACTCGATAACGTGTGCGACAAGCTGGACCGCGTGGGTGTTGTTGGCCTGCGCGGTGGCGGCGGAAAACTGGCCACCAACCGCCGGACCAGGCTCGTCGAACATGCCGTCACCTCCCATCTGGTGACCCCCGATGACCTGCCCCTGCTGGACGCCCAACGCGGAGTCGTGGCCGAATGAGGATCCGGCTGACGCTTCGACGCGAACCACAAGAGGCGAAGAATCTGGCCGTCACCGTTGACGGGCTGGCCTCGGTCGGTGACATCGCCACCGAACTGTACCTGGCCGACCCGGCCCGGAAGGGGGCACAAGCCCCAGCCAAGCTTTCGCTGCTGGTGGAGGAGTCCGTGGTGGGCGGGGTTCGCGGGCGCACCCTGCCGCCGGAGAGCAACCTGCTTGAATCCGGGCTGCGCCCCGGTGCCACCGTGTCCCTGACCCAGGTCAGCGACACTTTTGCCCTGCCCAATCAAGACCGCGGGCCGGCGGCTGCCACCTTGCGCGTCATGGCCGGCCCCGACCTGGGCAAGGAATTCGCCCTGCCCCTGGGCACCAGCTATGTTGGCCGCGACTTTGACGTTGATGTGCGGCTCAGCGACCCCATGACCTCAAAACGGCACGCCCGCATCACCATTGGCGAAACAGTGGAGATTGCCGACACCGGCTCCGCCAACGGTCTCATGATGGAGGGCACCCAAATATCGCGGGCCGTGCTGGGCTCCTCGGATGAGGTGACACTGGGCGAAACCACCATTTCGGTGGTGAGTCTTGGCCGCAACGCCCAATCCGGGCCCACGGGCCCCCTGGTGGAATTCAACAGGTCACCGCGGGTGGTGCCGCACTTCACTGTGGAGGATCAGGCACTTCCCTCCGGCCCGCAACGGCCGCGCCGCGAACGCTTCCCGCTGGTCATGCTCTTGGCCCCCGTCCTGATGGGCGGTGTCATGTTTGGCGTGACCCGTAGCCCCTTCAGTCTCATCTTCATGGCCATGATGCCCTTGATGATGATTGGCAGCTACCTTGACCAAAAAGCCAATGCCAAACGTGAACTCAAGGACTCAATAACGCACTTCCGTGGCGCCATGGCCGAGTTCCGCCGCCAAATGACAGCCCGCCAGCAGGTGGAGCGGGCTGTGCGCCTGGCCGAAAGCCCCTCAACGAGCGAAACCGTTGACGCCATTTACAAGTTGGGTCCGCTGATGTGGACTCACCGCCCCGAACACGCGGCGTTCCTGTCGCTGCGCCTGGGAGTGGGCCGCCAACCCTCGCGCACACCCGTCAAAGCGCCGGCCGAGAGCAACACGCTGCCCGAATACATGGCAGAAATCGAGGACGTCAGGGCCGAGTTCTCCGACATCGATGCCGTCCCGGTGGTTGCCGCGTTCCGCAGCAGCGGGGCGTTGGGTGTTGCCGGACCGCGCGGGGTGGTTGACGACGTGGCCCGGGCCCTGGTGCTCCAGGCCGTGGGCCTGCATTCACCGGCGGAACTTGCCGTGGCGGCCATGACATCCACCGAATCCAAGGAGCGGTGGGAATGGTTGCAGTGGCTCCCGCATGTTGGCTCGGTGTATTCGCCCCTGGCCGGGGAACATTTGGCCTCGGGCACCGGCGCCGGCAGTGTGCTGCTGGCCGCCCTGGAAGACTTGCTGGTGAACCGCGGCGTCAACATGGCCGCCAACGGTGCCGCACACCGTGGCGCCCTTGACCCGCTCACGGGGGACCTGCCGGCACCGGTGGTGCCTGCCCTGTTGGTCATCATTGAAGACGACGTACGGGTGGACCGTGCCCGGTTGACCCGACTCACCGAATACGGCGCCGACGTGGGCGTGCACATCCTGTGGGTGGCCGGCACCATTGAGGCGCTCCCCGCCTCCTGCCGTGACTTTGTCCACGTTGCCGAGACGGCCACCACCGGCCAGGTCCGACTGGGCCGGCTGACCTACCCGGTCAGCTGTGAGAGTGTCAGCGCCGAGTTGGCCGGTCAGCTGGCCCGCATGCTGGCGCCTGTGGTGGATGCCGGCAAACCGGTCGATGACGACTCCGACCTTCCCCGCAGCGTCTCCTACGTGGCTCTTGCCGGGCACGACCTGGTGGAGAGCACCACGGGCATTGCCGATAGGTGGTTGGAGAACAACTCGGTGGCCTCCCGTGCGGTGAAGAACCGCAAACACCAGGGCTCCCTGCGCGCCCTGGTGGGGTCCAAGGGTGTGGAACCGATGTATCTGGACCTCAAAACCGAGGGACCGCACGCCCTGGTGGGCGGCACAACGGGTGCCGGAAAGTCCGAGTTCCTCCAATCCTGGGTGTTGGGCATGGCGGCGGCCTACAGCCCCGACAGGCTCTCCTTCTTGTTTGTTGACTACAAGGGTGGCGCCGCCTTCGCCGACTGCGTGCAGCTACCGCACACTGTGGGCCTGGTGACAGACCTGTCCCCGCACCTGGTGCGCCGGGCCCTGACGTCCCTGCGTGCTGAACTGCACCACCGCGAGCACCTGCTCAACCGCAAGAAAGCCAAGGACCTGCTCGCCATGGAGCGGGAAGCAGATCCCGAGACGCCGCCGTCGCTCATTATTGTGGTGGACGAGTTTGCCGCCCTAGCCAAGGAGGTGCCGGAGTTTGTTGACGGCGTGGTGGATGTGGCGGCCCGTGGCCGTTCGCTGGGGCTGCACCTGATCCTGGCCACGCAGCGGCCCTCGGGCGTCATCAAGGACAGCCTGCGCGCCAACACCAACATGCGCATAGCCCTGCGCATGGCAGATGTTGACGACTCGCAGGACATTTTGGGGGAGCCCACGGCCGCGTACTTCAGCCCGTCGATTCCCGGCCGCGGCGCGGCCAAGACCGGTCCGGGGCGGATTCAGGGCTTCCAGACCGGGTACGCCGGCGGCTGGACGACACGCACCCCGCAACGCCCCCGCATTGACATTGTGGAAATGGATTTTGGGGCCGGAAACCCGTGGGAGCAGGAGCTCGCAGCGGCCCCTGTGGAAGAGTCGGCAGGTCCCAACGACATTTCGCGGGTCGTGGCCAATATTTCGCTGGCCGCCGTGGAACTGGGCGTGAAGCCGCCGCGCAAACCCTGGTTGAGCGAACTGTCGGAAATTTATGACTTCTCCAAACTGCCCACACCGCGCACCGATGAGCAGTTGCTGTTGGGTGTTATGGATGACCCCGAACACCAGGCCCAACCGACGGTGTTCTTTGAACCCGACAAGGACGGCAACATGGCCATCCTGGGTGCCAGCGGTTCGGGCAAGTCGGCAGCCCTGCGCACCATTGCTGTGGCCGCGGCCATCACCCCGCGCGGTGGCCCCGTGCAGGTGTACGGCATAGACGCCGCCTCCAACGGTCTGCAAATGTTGGAGGTGCTCCCGCACGTGGGCGGCATCATCAACGCCGAGGACAACGAACGGGTGGGGCGCCTGTTGCGGTACGTCCGCTCCGTGATCGAGGAACGGGCCGAGAGTTTCGCCCAGATCAAGGCCGGCAGCATTGCCGAGTACCGCCGCCTAGCCAACAAGCCCAACGAGCCGCGCATCATCGTCATGGTGGATGGCCTGGCCGCGTTCCGTGAACTGTACGAGTTCCGGACGGGCATGAACCAGTTCGAGACCCTGCAACAGATCGCCACCGACGGCCGTCCCATGGGTGTGCACCTTGTCATCGCCGGGGACAGTCCCAAGTCACTGCCGGCGTCGTTGGCGTCATCGGTGCAACGCCTGCTGGTGCTCCGGCTGGCCACCTCCGATGACTACTCCAACCTTGGCCTGCCCCGCGATGTGCTCAACGCCGCCTCGCCCCCCGGCCGTGGCATGATCGACGGCGGCGAAATCCAATTGGCCATCTTTGGTGGCACCCCCAACCTGGCCTTGCAGGCCCGGCAGGTGTCCAGCCTGGCCGAGACCATGCGCCGCCAGGGCGTTGCGCAGGCGCCCCGGGTGGAGTCACTGCCGGAAATGCTGGATCTGAACGTGCTGCCGGCCGCGGCGCCGGGCCACGTGATAGTTGGTGTGGACGACTTTAACCTTGACGCGGCCGGGCTGGAGGCCAGTGGTGCGCTCATGCTGACAGGTCCGCCGTCGTCCGGGCGCACCACCGCATTGGTCACCCTGGCGGAGGCCTTGAAACGGTCGACGCCTGGCACCCGGCGCGTGTACTTTGGCTCGCGCCGCTCAGCCATCGCCAACCTGCCGGTCTGGGACGAATCCATTGTCACCGCCGCGGCGTTGGAGCCCGAGCTGCGACGCTTCATCGACCTGGTGGACAGCGAAAGCGTGCCGGTCGCGTTCTTCATTGAGGGTGTCACCGAGTTTGGTGATTCGGAGGCCGAAATGGACCTTGTCACCTTGATCAAGGCCGCCGTCAAGGCCAACTGTTTTGTGGTGGGTGAGGCCGAAACGTCCACCTGGTCCGGTGCCTGGAGTTTGGCGGGGCTGTTCAAGGCCGGCCGGCGCGGGCTGCTGATGAACCCCGGCGATGTGGAGGGCGACACCTTGATGAGCACCCCGCTGGGACGGTTGTACAACAACAAGTTCGTCCCGGGGCGCGGCTATGTTGTGGGCCGCGGCAAGGCTTACAAACTGCAGGTGGCCAGCACCATGGACCACGAGCGGTAGCTTGCGGGCTGGGTTCGTCACGGCGCACCCTCCCATCTGACCCGCAGAAAACGCCGAAAATTCGCGGAAATCCGCGAATTTTCGGCGTTTTCTGCGGGTCAGATCATGGTGGGGGTGCTTGTGCTCGGCATCATGGCGCGCGGTTGGTGCACAGCCGGGGGTTCTTGGGGCAAGATAGTACCGTGAGCAGCGAGCCAGTAGCACCCCAGCCAAATCCCGCCGATACCACCTCCGGGGCGGGCGTCCCGGAAGAGGTTGTTCCCCCGGACGTTGCCCGGGAGCGTTACGGCGTCCTGGTGGATCTGATCCAAAAATACCGGGCGGCCTATTACAACGACGACGCCCCGCTGGTCTCCGACGCCGACTTTGACGTGCTCTACAGCGAGTTGGAGACCCTCGAGGCCCTGCACCCGGAACTGATCGCCAACGATTCCCCCACCCAGACAGTGGGCGGGGAAGTGTCCGAGGCGTTTGCCGCCGTGAACCACCTGGCCCGCATGTACTCGCTGGAGGACGTGTTCTCGCTGGAGGAACTGCAAGCCTGGGTGGGCAAGGCCCAGGCGTCGGTGGAAAAACAGCACGGGCTGGCGCCGAAGTGGCTGACGGAGCTCAAGATTGACGGTCTGGCGGTGAACCTGCTCTACCGTGACGGCGTGCTGGTGCGGGCCGCCACCCGCGGGGACGGCACGACAGGTGAGGACATCACCCACAATGTGGCCACCATCAAGGACATCCCGCAGCGGCTGCACGGCACAGGCTTCCCGGCAGAGGTGGAGATTCGTGGCGAGGTGTTCATTGCCTCCAAGGACTTCCTCGAACTGAACGAGACCATGGTGGCCGCCGGCAAGGCGCCGTTCGCCAACCCGCGGAACTCGGCAGCCGGTTCGCTGCGCCAAAAAGATCCCGCCGAGACAGCCAAACGGCCGCTGAGCATGTACGTGCACGGCATCGGGGCTCGTGAAGGCCTAGACACCACCAGTCAGTCCGAGACGTACATCCAGCTCAAGGAATGGGGTATGCCCACCAGCCCCTACTTCACGGTGCTGGACACCCTGGCGGAGGTGCTGGAATTCATCGCCCACTATGGCGCGCGCAGGCACGATCTGATTCACGAGATTGACGGCATCGTGATCAAGGTTGATGACTTCGCCACGCAGCGAGCACTGGGCAACACGTCCCGGGTGCCGCGCTGGGCTGTCGCGTACAAGTACCCGCCGGAGGAAGTTCACACCAGGTTGCTGGACATCCGGGTCCAGGTGGGGCGCACGGGCCGGGTGACACCCTTTGGCATCATGGAGCCCGTCAAGGTGGCCGGGTCCACTGTGGAACGTGCCACGCTGCACAACCAGGACGTGGTCAAGGCCAAGGGCGTGCTCATCGGCGATGTGGTGGTGCTGCGCAAGGCCGGCGATGTGATCCCGGAGATTGTGGGTCCCGTCATGGCGTTGCGGGAAGGCCGTGCCGGTGAGCTGCACGAGTTTGTCATGCCCACGCACTGCCCGTCCTGCGGCACCGAACTGGCCCCGGCCAAGGACGGGGACGTAGACATTCGCTGCCCCAACGCCGCGTCCTGCCCGGTGCAGCTGACGGAGCGGCTGGCACATTTGGCTGGCCGCGGCGGCTTCGACATTGAGGCGCTCGGCTATGAGGCGGCGGCCGCATTGACCAACGGGGCAGGAGCCGACCCGGCCGAAAACGACGGTGTCATTGCCCCCAGCGGCCCCGGCCCGTTGCGCAGCGAGGCGGACGTGTTTGAGCTGCGCAACATCGACCTGTCCGAGGTGGTGGTGTGGCGTGAGATTCGTGCCAAGGGCGCCGGTACCGGCCGTTTCCAGCTGGTTCCTTACTTCTACACCAAGGCAACAGCGACGAAACCCTCGGTGCCCACCAAGACCACCGAGAAACTGTACGACGAGCTGGACAAGGCCAAAGCGCAGCCGCTGTGGCGTGTGCTGGTTGCCCTGAGCATCCGGCATGTTGGCCCCACGGCGTCCCGCGCCCTGGCCACCCGCTACGGCACCATGGCGGCCATCATGGAGCAACTCAAGGCCGCCGACGCCCACGAACAGCTGGCCGACGTCGACGGGGTGGGGGCCATCATTGCCGAGGCACTGATCGAATGGTTCGCCGTGGACTGGCACCTGAACATCATCGAGAAGTGGCGGGCCGCCGGTGTGCTCATGGCCGATGAGGCCGATGAATCAATGCCGCGCACCTTGGCTGGCCTCACCATTGTGGTGACGGGCACGCTGCCCAATTTCAGCCGGGATGAGGCCAAGGAGGCCATCATCACCCGCGGCGGCAAGGCCTCCGGATCCGTGTCAAAAAATACCTCGTACGTGGTGGCCGGTGAAAACGCCGGCACGAAACTGGACAAGGCCGAATCGTTGGGGCTGACGGTGCTGGACGAGGATGGTTTTGTGCGGCTGCTCGCGCAGGGCCCACCGGTCGAGGGTTCCAGCGCACCACGTCCGCCAACAGAAGCACTAGGGGAGTAGCCATGCGCCACATCAGCATCGATGAACTTTTGGAAGTGGCGTTGCGCGCAGCGGCGGCCGGGGCTGCCGTGCTAGCCGCCCGCGACCCGGCAGGGTTCGGCGCCACCGAGAAGTCCTCCGACGCCGACTGGGTGACAGCCTTTGACGTGGCCGCCGAGGAGGCTGTCCGGGCCGTGATCACCGACGCCCGCCCGCATGACGTCATCACCGGGGAGGAATTGGCCCCGGCCCTGCCGGCCGAGCCGTCGGGCTACCGGTGGAGCATTGACCCGCTCGACGGCACCATGAATTTCATCCGCAACATTGCCTACTATGGCACCTCGGTCGCTGTCGTCGGGCCCGACGGCGAATGGTTGGCCGGGGTTGTCCACGCCCCTGCGCTGCGCAGGGTGTACTTTGCCTCCCGCGGCGGCGGCGCCTGGCTCGATGAAGTCCGGGCCGACGGCGCTTCGGCGCTCCGGCGCCTCACCGGCCCCACCGATGACCGTGGTGGCACGTTGCTGTCCACGGCGTTGACGTATGATCCAGCGGTCCGGCGTCGTCTGGTTGCCGAACTCGATGGCCGGATGGACCACTTCGGGGACCTGCGCCGCCTCGGCGCTGCCTCCTTGGAACTGTGCGCGGTCGCCGAGGGCGGGGTGGACGCCTACCTGGAGTACGGGCTTTTTGAGCACGACTTTGCCGCGGGCGGGCTGATTGCGCAGGAGGCCGGTGCATGGGTGCACAGGCCCGCGTTGAGCCCGGCGGTGAACGGCCTGCCCACCCGCGCCGAAGTGCTCGGGGTTTGGACTGCAGCCTGTGTGCCCGGCCTGGAAGGCGGCTTCGCCCCGGGCCGGTAATCCGGGTGCGGGCTATCCCACCGTCAGGGCCGCGCCCACCACCCCTGCGGTGTTGTGCAATTGTGCCGGGCGCACGGGCGCAGCCAACCGCAGCTGAGGGATGAATTCCTCGTGCCGCACCGAGATGCCGCCGCCCAGGATGATCAGCTCGGGGGAGAATAGGAACTCCACGTGGGAGAGGTATTCCTGCAGCCGCAGCGAGTACGCCGCCCAGCTCAGCCCGTCCCGTTCACGAGCCACGGCCGAGGCCCTGGCTTCGGCCTTTTCCCCGCCCAGGTGAAGATGGCCCAGCTCAAAGTTGGGTACGAGAGTGCCATCCACCACCAGTGCCGAACCAATCCCGGTGCCCAGTGTCAGGACCAGGACAACGCCGCCGTGCCCTTGTCCGGCGCCCCGGGCCGCTTCTGCTAAACCGGCGGCATCGGCGTCATTGATGACAACGACCGGGCGGCCCAGTGCCGCCCCGAGGAACTCGTTGACGTTCTGGCCAATCCATTCAGCGCTGATGTTGGCTGCCGAACAGGCGGTGCCCCGGCGGATGATGGCCGGGAAGGCGACACCCACGGCCGTGTGGGACGGCGGGGTCGCCGCCCGGGTCTGGACGTCCGCCAGCACGGCCTGCAGGGCCCGTGCAATGGCTGCGGGGGTGGCCGGCTGCGGTGTGGGCAGATGGGCGATGGGGCTGACCGGCTGCCCGGTGACGGTGTTCACCACACCGTACTTGATGGCTGTGCCGCCAATGTCGATGCCGATCCGGAGGGCTTCGCGGCTTGTTGATTCCATGGGGTTTCCTTGCTGTGCGAGATGGACTGCAACGGGGTGTTAGGAAAGCAGCCAGGCCGTGGCGTTGGCGGCCAACGTGCCGTCTTCCAGCGGAACACTGCTCACGGCAACCGTTCCGGCGGGGAGGGCGACGGCTGTCGCGCCAAAGTTGGTCACCACCTGCCAGCCGTTGGGGCGGGCAAAGTGCAAAACGTCCGGGTTGGCGTTGGCGATCCAGTGAAGTTCCTCGGCGCCCTGCAACTGGCGGCGCAGGGCCAGGGCGTCGCGGTAGAGGTTCAGGGTGGACGCTGCCACGAGGTCCTGGGCGGACACGGCGTGCTCGGCAAACCAGGCTGGCTGGGGCAGGTGCGCCTGAACGTCACCAAAACCGTAGGAGGTGCCGGCAGCCGTCCAGGGCAGGGGCACGCGGCAGCCGTCGCGGCCCTTCTCGATGCCGGTGTTGCGGAAGAAGGCCGGGTCCTGGCGGTCGGCGTCGGCAATGTCGGCCACCTCGTGCAGACCCAATTCCTCGCCCTGGTACAGGTAGGCGGAACCGGGCAGTGCCAGCATGAACAAGGTTGCGGCGCGGGCCCGACGCAGGCCAAGTTCACGGTTCAGCTCCGCCTCCTGACCACCGTTGAGGACCCAAACCTTGCCGTCCTGGGTCTTCTCCGCATCGGCCAGCGCGGGCAGGCCGTAGCGGGTGGCGTGGCGGACCACGTCGTGGTTGGAGAACACCCAGGTGGAGGAGGCCCCCGTGGCGGCTGACTCGGCAAGGTTCTTCGTCACGATCGAGGCGAACGATGCGGCCTCAAAGTCGGCCATGAGCAAGTCAAAGTTGAAAGCCTGGCCCAGGCTGGTCGGGGACGCGTACCGGGCGCGGCGGGACTGGTCCACCCAGGCCTCGGCCACGGCCGTGCGCGGCGGGTTGTACTCGTTGAACAAGGCTCGCCATTCGGCGTAAATCTCGTGGACGGCGTCGCGGTCCCACAACGGGTTGGAGCCATTGTGCAGCTTCTCCAGCCGGCGCAATTCCGCCGCGGACGGCAACGGCTCGGACAGGTCCTTGGAGAGCGCATGGGCCACATCGATGCGGAAACCGTCAACGCCCCTGTCCGACCAGAAGCGCAGGGTCGTGAGGAAATCATCACGGATTTCACGGTTGTCCCAGTTGAAATCGGGCTGCTCGGAGGCGAACAAGTGCAGGTACCACTGGCCGTCGGGTACCCGGGTCCAGGCCGGGCCGCCAAAGATGGAAGCCCAGTCCGACGGCGGCAGCTCGCCGTGGGCGCCCTGGCCGTCGCGGAAGATGTAGCGGGCCCGGGCGGGTGAACCCTTCTCGGCGGCCAGTGCTTCCTGGAACCAGGGGTGCTGGTCGGAGGAGTGGTTCGGGACAATGTCCACGATGATCTTCAGGCCGGCGTCGTGAAGGGCGGCAGCCATCTCGTCAAAGTCGGCCAGGGTGCCCAGGCGCGGGTCAACGTTGCGGTAGTCGGCAACGTCGTAGCCGCCGTCGGCTAGTTCGGAGGGGTAGAACGGGCTCAGCCAGACGGCGTCCACGCCCAACTCCACCAGGTACGGCACCTTGGCGGTGACTCCTGCAATGTCCCCGAGGCCGTCGGCGTTGGCGTCGTAGAAGCTGCGCGGGTAGATCTGGTACACGGCGGCCTGGCGCCACCAGTGGGGATCGGCGGTGCGGGAATCCGGGTTCAGGGCCGAAAGCGGGGAAACGGTCATGGTGTATTCCTTCGTGTCAGGTGCGGTTGTGGCAAGCCTTGGAAAAAGGGGGGTGCTATTTCACGGCGCCGCGCATCACGCCAGACATGATCCAGCGCTGGGCGAACACGTAGACCAGCAGGGTCGGTGCCAGGGCCATCAGGTAGGAGGCGAACGCCAGGGCCGCAGCAGCAACGCCTGCCACCGCCAGCAGCTTGCGCCGGGTCATGGCGGAGGGGCTCACAGGGTAGATCCCGCAGCGTGGGGTGAAACGGCCTTCATCAAAAAACTCCCTTGTTCTTTTGGACTGAGCGGTTCTTTTGGGCTGAGCACGAACTGCTGCATCGGGGTGTGGGCGACCGAACACAATGATTTGCGCTCTATATTTAGAGTCTAAATTTATGCGCTGTTAGTATTATGTACATCACACGGCCGGACGTCAAGGGGCACCTTTTTGGAACTGACAGCTAACACCCCTCAGCAACTGCGCCAGACAAATATGAGTGCCGTGCTCGGTGTCATGCGCCGCTCCGGACCCGTCACCGGCACCGACCTCATCGAGGCCACGGGGCTGGCCCGGGCCACGGTGATAGCCGTGTGCGATGACCTGATCCAGGCCGGCTGGGTCCGCGAACTCCCGACCCAACGGTCGGCGCTGCAAAAGGGCCGCCCGGCGCGGGTGTTTGAATTTAATGCCGCGGCAGGTGTTGTGGTGGGGCTGGACGTTGGCGTTGCCAAGACCACTGCCGTGGTGGCGGATCTTCGCGGCACCATTCTGGCCAAAGCCACCGAAAGTCTGAGTGAGTTCACGGCACCGGATGCCGAACGGCTGGCCAGCATTGACAAGGCCATCCAGACGGCGCTGGCCAGTGCCCAGGTGACGCATCAGGCGGTGCTGGTGGCCGGGGTGGGCATCGCCGCTCCCGTTGACCGGGCCGGCAAAATTTCCCACAGCCAGCCCTTTTGGGAAAACTTTGACATTGGTATTCAGGAGAATCTGCGGGACAGGTACGGCTGGCCAGTGCTTCTCGCCAACGACGCCAACCTGGCGGCCATGGCCGAACGCTGGATGGGTGTGGGGGCAGGCACCGAGGACCTGGCCGTCATGCTGGCCGGTGAGCGCATCGGCTTTGGCTTGATGGAGTCGGGCCGGCTGCTGCACGGTGCCTCCGGGCGCAGCGGTGAGGTGGGGCTCCTGCAACTGGTGGACGGGGTGGGAACACCTGAGGGAATTGCCATGCTGGCCCGGGACATGGCGGCGGCCGCCGTCACGGTGGGCACGCCGCCAACACTTTTGAGCACGCTGGCCGGTGAGATGACGGCCGAGGCGGTCTTTGCCGCAGCAGCCCGGGGCGACGCCGTGGCGCGGCGAATCCTCGATGACATTGCCAGGCGCATGGCCCGTGTCATCGCCTTGATCGCCACGCTCACGGACCCGGCACTGGTCGTCATTGGCGGAGCGGTGGCGGCGTCCTCGGCCGTGTTGCTCGAACCACTCCGGGCCGAGCTGGTCACGATCATGCCCAACCCGCCCAGGGTGGAAGTCTCCACGCTCGGCGATGCCATTGTCACGCTCGGTGCCGTCCGCCTGGCGCTGGACTATGTGGCCCGGCACGCCCTGGATCTGGCCCCGGGCGCCTAACAGCCCTGTCCCGCCCACCGGCGGCGGGCGTACTGTAGTGCCATGGACGTCAGGCACGGGAACTTTCGCCCGCCCCAGGGCATCACCGTCACGGGGACCGGGACACTACCGGCAGCCTTTGATGTCTCGGGACTTGCCGTGGCCGCCATGGCGCAGGCGGCCACGGCAGTAGCCCAACTGGCCCACCATCATGGTGCTGCGGTCCCGGAAATTTCCATCGACAGGGACCTTGCCGCCCTGTGGTTTGGGTTCTCCTTCACCCCCGTCGGCTGGGAGCTGCCACCGGTGTGGGATGCCATCGCCGGCGACTACATCTGCGCCGATGGCTGGATCCGCTTGCACACCAACGCCGTGCACCACCGCGCCGCCGCCTTGAAAGTCCTGGGGCTGGGCGCCGCCGCCAACCGCGCCACTGTGGGGTCCGCCGTCGCACACTGGCCGGGGGAGGAGCTGGAGAAGGCAGTGGTGGCGGCCCACGGCTGCGCCGCTGTGATGCGCTCGCCGCAGCAGTGGCGCGAACACCGGCAGGGGAGCGCCGTGGCGGGCGAGTCCTTGATTCAGTGGGGTGCAACGCGCCTGTACGACGCCGGAACCCCCGCACGCCGTGCCACCGCGGGACGGCCGTTGGCAGGGGTGCGGGTGCTGGATTTGACGCGGGTCATCGCCGGCCCCGTGGCGACACGCTTTCTGGCCATGTACGGGGCGCACGTGGTGCGCATCGACCCGCCCGACTGGGCGGAACCGGCGCTGGAGGCGGAGATGACAGTGGGCAAGTACTGTGCCCGGCTCGATGCGAAAACCGCTGCCGGACTGGCCCGGCTGCATGAGCTGCTGGCAGGGGCTGACATCCTCATCCACGGTTACCGCCCCGGCGCGCTGGAACACTTGGGGCTGTCCGAGGCTGCGCTGGCCCACACCTATCCGGCCCTGGTCAACGTGGCCCTGGACGCTTACGGGTGGAGCGGTCCATGGGCCCACCGCCGGGGCTTTGACTCCCTGGTGCAGATGAGTTGCGGCATCGCCCAGGCCGGCATGGCCCACGGTGGTGCGGACAAACCAGTCCCGCTGCCCGTGCAGGCACTCGATCATGCCACGGGGTACTTGTGTGCCGCGGCCGCCATCAACGCCTGGCGGGACCGGCTCGGCGGCACTGTGCGTACCGCGCGGTTGTCCCTGGCCAGGACGGCAGCGGAACTGATGCGCACGGGGCCCTCGCCAGCGGGTGCCCCGCCACCCCTGGCCGGGTCAGTTGTGCTGGAGCCCGAGGAAACCCGCTGGGGGCCGGGTCTGCGGCTGCCCTCAGCCATCGCCATGCCGGGACTTCTCCCTGCCACGCAGGTGCAGGCTCGCGGCTTCGGCTGGGCACCGGCACGGTGGCCTCCTCGCAGCAGCTGACCGGCGGAATTTCCGTGGCGGCACCCGGGTGCGCCAGACTGGGCAGGCAGGGTCCGCCTGCCCCACCCGCAAGCGAGGAAGTACGCCCAGCATGAATGTGTTAGTCCGTCCCATCACCGAAGCCGACTACGACGCCGTCGCCCGTGTCACTGCCGACGCCTACCTCGGGGCAGGGTATTTCGACAGCGCCGATTACCCGTATATGCAAAAGATCCTGCGCGTGGCGCAGCGGGCGGCCGCGGCGCCCATGATTGTTGCCGAGCGTGACGGAGACGTCATCGGATCGGCCACCCTGGCCGTCTATGGTGACGAATGGGCCGATATTGCCCTCCCCGACGAGCTCGAGTTCCGCCTGTTGGTGGTGGATCCGGCGGCACAACGCAGCGGCGCTGGACGGGCCATGGTCAACTACATCCTGGCCCGGGCGCGCGCCACCGACGGCATCCTGGCCGTCAGCCTCACGACAGGCGATGACTGGCACAGCGCCCATGCGCTGTACCAAAAACTCGGATTCTCCCGCGCCCCCGAACGCGATTGGCCCATCCCGGAAAACGGCAAAATGTTGCGCGTGTACACGATGGTGCTGTAACGCCCAGCCGGTGGCGGGACGGGCGGCGATAAACTCGGGCACGGCGTGCCCTCCCGCCCGGCCGGGCACAGCACTAGGATGACCTCATGAGGCCCAGCCCGTCAGCGGTAACCCGCCCGCAGAAACTCTCACGGCGCACCAGCTGGCGTGCGCGGTGCAGCTCCGTCAACGCCGTGGTGGACAACCTTGTTTTTGTGTTCAGCGGTGTTGCCGCGCTGTGGCTGGCGTGGCTGGTCCTTCAGGAGGGATTCTCCTGGGGATGGTACTTGGTGCTGTTCTTCGTCATTTTCTGGGCTGTCCTGGCCTACCTGGTGTTGCCACGGCTGCACAGGATCCTGACCTCCGTCTACGTCCCGGACTATTTCATTGGCCGGGCCCGAACCAGTGACGGGCTGTTGGGGGACCCCATCAACCTTGCCGTCATGGGAGCCGAAGCCCAACTGCACCAGGCCATGACACGGGCCGGCTGGATCCGGGCCGATGAGGTCACCCTGGCCTCCAGCCGCCGCATCATCACCTCCACCGTGTTCAAGCGCAGCTACGATGAGGCGCCCGTGAGCCCCCTGCTGCTGTTTGGCAGGCAGCAAGACCTGGCGTACCAACAAGAAGTCGCCGGCAATCCTGCCAAGCGCCACCATGTACGGATTTGGCGCTGCCCCGAGGGTTGGCTGCTGCCGGGTGGGCACCAGGCCGACTGGCTGGCGGCCGGCACCTTTGACAGGGCCGTGGGCTTTTCCCTGTTCACACTGCAGATCACCCACAAGATCGACGCCAACACCGACACCGAGCGCGATCACATTGTCACGACGCTTGTCGATTCCGGCGACGACGTTTACGTGCGGGTGCTGGCGGACTTCGCCACCGGATACCACTCCCGCAACGGGGGCGGAGACACCATTGAGACGGACGGGGACCTGCCCGTGGTGGATGTTCAGCAGGTGGTTGTTCCGGCCAACGGGAACGCACTGGGCCCGGACCTTCTAGCGCGCCGGGCCGCCAGGGCGAAGCGACGCCCCGTCTCCACGGCCCTGGGCGCGCTGCTGATGGTCATTCGCGTGGTGGTGGGCGCCGTCACCGTGGCCACACTGCTCGGTGACCGCCAGGAAATCCTGGCCGCTTCAGCCGCCAGTGTCAGTGCCGAGGAGACGGCGGCCCTGAATCTTTTCCTGATTGTGCTCACGTCGCTGGCTGCCCTGGGCGTCGCCGGTTACCTGCTCCTGGCCTACCTGGTCTTCAAGGGGAGCAACTGGGCAAGGATTGCTGCCATGGCGTACAGCGGGCTACTCATTGTGCTCACTGCCATAGCCTTCACCGAGGGGGAGTCCGTCAGCTTGGGCACGAACATCTTTGGGCTGCCACTGGACATTTTGGTGCTGCTGGCCTTATCAGCACGCAATTCAAGGCTGTGGGCGCGGAGATAGGCATCTCATCTGCGGCGGGATTTATCCGCTGTCACGACGGATAAGCTAGGAGGGACAACTTTTATTCTTTTGTGCAGGGGAGATCCATGGCTGCGATCAACCGTGACGACGTGGCGCATTTGGCGCAACTGGCTCACATCGAGATGAGTGACGACGAACTGGACCGCATGGCCACTGAGCTGGCAGTGATTGTGGATTCGGTCAAGAGCGTCAGTGAGGCTGCCGGGGATGACGTGCCCGCCACCTCACACCCGATTCCGCTGACCAACGTCATGCGTGAAGACGTGGTGGGTCACGTGCTGAGTGTTCAGGAGGCCCTGTCCGGTGCCCCGGACTCCGCCGACAACCGTTTCAAGGTGCCCGCAATTTTGGAGGAAAGCTAAACCATGACTGCCAACGAACTCATTCGTTCCAGCGCGTCCGCCATGGCCGCCAAACTGGCCGCCAAGGAAATTACCTCCGTGGAACTGGTCCAGGCGCACCTTGACCGGATTGCCGCCGTCGACCATGGCGAGCGTGGCGTCAACGCCTTCTTGTACGTGAACGCCGAGGAGGCGCTCGCCGTCGCCGCCGACGTCGATGCCCGCCGCGCCGCCGGTGAGGAACTGCATGAACTGGCCGGTGTGCCGATCGCCATCAAGGACTTGATCGTCACCAAGGGCCAGCCCACCACGGCCGGCTCGAAGATCCTTGAGGGCTGGATGAGCCCCTATGACGCCACCGTCATCAAGAAGATCCGTGCCGCCCGCATGCCGATGCTGGGCAAGACCAACCTGGATGAATTCGCGATGGGTTCCTCCACGGAGCACTCCGCCTACGGCCCCACCCGCAACCCCTGGGACCTGGACAGGATCCCGGGCGGCTCCGGTGGCGGCTCCGCTGCGGCCGTCGCAGCCTTTGAGGCTCCGCTGGCCCTGGGCACCGACACCGGCGGCTCCATCCGCCAGCCCGGCGCCGTCACAGGCACCGTCGGGGTGAAGCCCACCTATGGGGCAGTGTCCCGCTACGGCGCCATCGCCATGGCCTCCTCGCTGGACCAGATTGGCCCGGTAAGCCGCACAGTCCTTGACTCCGCCTTGTTGCAGGAAGTCATTGGCGGGCACGACCCGCAGGACTCCACCTCCCTGACCGACGCCTCCACGGGCCTTGTCGCCGCCGCCCGCCTGGGCAACGTTGCGGGCATGAAGATCGGCATCATCAAGGAGCTGCACGGCGAGGGCTACCAGGCAGGCGTCGAAAACCGCTTCAACGAATCCCTGGAGCTGCTACGCGGAGCCGGGGCCGAAATTGTTGAGGTCTCCTGCCCCAACTTCGGCTACGCGCTGGGCGCCTACTACCTGATCATGCCCAGCGAGGCCTCCTCCAACCTGGCCAAGTTCGACGGCGTCCGCTTCGGTGCGCGCACCCTGCCCACCGAGGGCCCGCTCACCATTGAGCGTGTCATGGGGGCAACCCGCGCGGCCGGTTTCGGTAACGAGGTCAAGCGCCGCATCATCCTGGGCACCTACGCCCTGTCCGCCGGCTACTACGACGCCTACTACGGTTCGGCCCAGAAGGTGCGCACCTTGATCCAGCGCGACTTTGCCGCCGCGTTCGAGCAGGTTGACGTGCTGATCTCCCCGACGTCGCCCGTCACGGCGTTCAAACTGGGCGAGAAACTCAACGATCCACTGGCCATGTACCTCAACGACGTCGCCACCATCCCGGCGAACATGGCCGGGGTGCCCGGGCTGACCCTGCCCGGCGGCCTGGCCGATGAGGACGGCCTGCCCGTGGGCATCCAGCTGCTGGCACCTGCCCGCGAAGACGCCCGCCTGTACCGTGTGGGTGCTGTCCTGGAGTCCCTGCTGGAAGCCCAGTGGGGTGGCCCCATCCTTGACCAGGCACCAGCACTTGCCAGCACAGCAGCCGAGGAGGCTAACTCATGAGCGTTGACACCATTTTGAGCTTCGACGAAGCCATGGAAAAGTACGACCCCGTCCTGGGTTTTGAGGTTCACGTTGAGTTGAACACCAAGACCAAGATGTTCTCCTCCGCCCCGAACGCCTTTGGCGACGCGCCCAACTCCAACGTCAACGAGGTGTGCCTGGGCCTGCCCGGCGTGCTGCCGGTCGTGAACAAAAAGGCTGTCGAATCCTCGATCCTGATCGGCCTGGCGCTGAACTGCAAGATCGCCCCGCACAGCACGTTTGCGCGCAAGCAGTACTTTTACCCGGATACCCCGAAGAACTTCCAGACCTCCCAGTACGATGACCCGATCTGCTACGACGGCTGGATCGACATTGAGCTCGAGGACGGCACAGTGTTCCACGTGGAGATTGAGCGCGCCCACATGGAGGAGGACGCCGGCAAGCTGACCCACATGGGCGGCTCCACCGGCCGCATCCAGGGCGCCGACTTCTCCCTAGTGGACTACAACCGTTCGGGTGTTCCGTTGGTGGAAATTGTCACCAAAACCATTGAGGGTGCCGGTGCCCGTGCCCCCGAACTGGCCAAGGCTTATGTTGCGGCCATCCGGGAAATTGTGAAGAACCTTGGCGTGTCCGAGGCCAAGATGGAGCACGGCAACGTCCGTTGCGACGCCAACGTCTCCCTGCGCCCGCACGGCCAAGAAAAGTTCGGCACCCGCACCGAGACGAAGAACGTGAACTCGCTGCGCGCTGTTGAAAACGCCGTGACGTTTGAGATCCGGCGCCATGCGGCCGTTTTGGATTCCGGCGTGTTGATCACTCAGGAAACCCGGCACTGGCACGAGGACACGAAGTCCACCACTTCGGGGCGCCCCAAGTCCGACGCCGACGACTACAGGTACTTCCCGGAACCTGACCTGGTGCCCATTGTGACCACGCCCGAGTGGGTTGAGGAGCTGCGCTCCCGCCTGCCCGAGCCGCCGGCGGAGCGTCGCAAGCGCCTGCAGGCCGACTGGGGTTACACGGATCTGGAATTCCGCGACGTGGTCAACGCCGGGCTCATGGACGAGATCGAGGAGACGGTTGCCGCCGGCGCCTCGGCCGCCGCCGCCCGCAAGTGGTGGATGGGCGAGATCGCCCGCCGCGCCAAGCTGGCAGACGTTGACCCCGCAGCGCTGGGCGTCAGCCCCGCAGTGGTGGTTGAAATCGAGAAGCTCATTGCAAGCGGTGCCATCAATGACAAGCTGGCCCGCAAGGTGCTCGACGGCGTCCTCGAGGGTGAAGGCACGCCCGCTGAGGTTGTCGCCAAGCGCGGCCTGGCCGTTGTCTCCGACGATGGCGCCCTCCAGAGCGCCATCGATGAAGCCCTGGCAGCCCAGCCCGAGGTTGCGGAGAAGATCCGCGGCGGCAAGGTCCAGGCAGTTGGCGCCATTGTTGGCGGCGTCATGAAGGTGACCCGCGGACAGGCCGACGCCGGCCGCGTGCGCGAACTGATCCTGAAGACGCTCGGCGTCGAAGGGTAGCGCTCCCTAGACGGCGGCGCCCTGGAAATTCCAGAACTTCCCGCGGAACTTACGGAGTACTTCAACGCGGGCCAGCCGGTCCGCGGCCAGCGGTAAATCCGCATTGACGGGACTACTCAGTCGCCTGTCAGCTCGGCCATGACTTCCGCCAGCGCCTCGGCCACCATCATGACGGATTCACGTTTCAAGTTTTCCGGGCGCACCAGCAAATCGATGCGCCGTTTGGTGTTGATCCCGGCCAGCGGGCGCAGGGCAACACCGGAATTCAGGGCCGGGCTGGAGGTGTACCTGGGCAGCAGGCCAATCACATCGCCGGTGGACACGAGCGCGGCCACCGTTGAGTAGTCGTTGATCCTGTGCACCACGTTCACGGGCATGCTGGCCATGGCGCCGACGGCTACTAAAACATCCGCGGGGGAGTAGCCGCTGCGGCTGGTGACCCAGGGGTAGTGGACCACATCGGCCGGCGACAGGGTTTCCTTGTCCGCCAAGGGGTGATCCACGGCCAGGGCCACATCGAGGGGTTCGTGGGCCAGTGGAATGACCTTAATCTGTTGCTCGGGCCAGGCCGGGCTGTGGTCCATCCGGTGGGCCAACACCAGGTCGTACTTGGCGCAAAGTGCCGGAAAGTCGTGCTGGGCCACATCCTCGTCGCTCAATCTGACCCGGGGGGCGCCGCCTGAGAGGCCTGCTGGCCCGCCGCGCTCGAGCGTCCGCGCATCAGGCTGGCGCAGCTCGGCCAGTCGCCTGACCAGCGGCGCGAACAGGGCCTGCCCGGCGGAGTGGAAGCCGGAGATGGACACGGAGCCGTGGCGGTCGCTCTGGTAGGCGCCAATGGCCGCGCGCGCCTTGGCCATGGCGTTGATGACGTCGGCCCCGGCATCGGCCAGGACTTGCCCGGCCTCGGTGAGAACCAGGTTGCGCCCGTCCTTGCGCGTGAGCGGGGTGTCCACCTGGCGCTGCAGCAGCGAGATTTGTTGGGAAACGGCCGATGAGGTGACGGACAAGGTCTCGGCGACGGCCTTGACGCTGCCCAGTTCGCCGAGTTCACGCAGCATGGCAAGTTGATGGAGTTCCACACCACAACACTATCATTTAGCGCAAGCTAAACCGTCGGTGGAGAAATTATCGATTGTGCTAAACAGTCTTGGCGGCTGTAATGGAATGCACACCACCAGGACAGGACAGTCAGCCATGAAAGCACTTTACAAGTCCGGCGCACATGCCGGGTTCGAACTCGTTGACCGCCCCGAACCCGAAACCGGCCTGCGGGACGTCAAAATCAAGGTCGCCACCACCGGCCTGTGCGGCACCGACCTGCACATCCTGGCCTGGGACGCCTGGGCCGCAGCCACCATCAACGCCCCGCTCATTGCCGGCCACGAGTTTTACGGCGAAGTGGTCGAAGTGGGCGCCGACGTCCGCGACGTCACGGTGGGCGACAGGGTCTCCGGCGAAGGCCACGTGGTGTGCGGCATGTGCCGCAACTGCCGGGCCGGCCGCCGCCACATGTGCATCAACACCATCTCCGTGGGCGTGCAGCGCGACGGCGCGTTTGCCGAATACGTGGTCATCCCCGAATCCAACGTCTGGGTCCACCACGACCCCTCCATCACCCCCGAACTGGGCGCCATCTTCGACCCGCTGGGCAACGCCGTCCACACAGCGCTCAGCTTCGGCCTGGTCGGCGAAGACGTGCTCATCACCGGAGCTGGCCCCATCGGCCTGATGGCCATCGCCGTCGCCCGCCACGCCGGGGCCCGCAAGATCGCCATCACCGACGTCTCCGAACCGCGCCTGGCCATGGCCGCCGCCATGGGCGCCGACCTGGCCGTCAACGTCGCCACCACACGCCTGACGGACGCTCAGCGCCAGCTGGGCATGCGCGAAGGCTTCGACATCGGCCTGGAAATGTCCGGCCACCCCACGGCCCTGCCGGAGATGATCGACAACATGAACCACGGCGGGCGCATCGCCATGCTGGGGCTGCCGAGCTCAGCCATCGACATCAACTGGGGCAAGGTTGTCACCCACATGCTCACCCTCAAGGGCATCTACGGGCGCGAAATGTTTGAGACCTGGTACGCCATGAGCGCCATGCTCTCCTCCAACCCCGTGCTGCGCAAAGCCGTGGCCAGTGTTGTCACCGACGTCCTGCCCGCCACAGAATGGGAGCAGGCCTTCGAGATCGCCAAGTCCGGCCGTGGCGGCAAAGTTGTCCTCGACTGGTCAGTCTTCTCCTAACATTCCCCAGCACGTTCCCCAGCACGACGGCGGGAGCCAGCCTTCCGCCGTCGTCCGCACCGTCCCCCACGCACCCAAGGAGTCCCATGTACACCGCCATGAAAGATGCGCTCACCGCCGAGCTGTCCGAGATCCGCACCGCCGGGCTGTTCAAGACCGAACGCCAAATCACCTCGGCCCAGTCCAGCCACGTGCAAGCCGGCCCGCTGGACGGTGCCACAGCCCCCGTGCTGAACTTCTGCGCCAACAACTACCTTGGCCTGGCCGACCACCCGGCCATCATCGACGCCGCCAAGACCGCCATGGATGAGCGCGGCTTCGGCATGGCCAGCGTCCGCTTCATCTGCGGCACCCAGGATCTGCACCTGCAGCTGGAAGCGGCCGTCTCCGCATTCCTGGGCACCGAGGACACCATCTTGTTCTCGTCCTGCTTTGACGCGAACGGCGGTGTGTTCGAGTCCCTGTTCGGCCCGGCCGACGCCATCATCTCCGACTCCCTGAACCACGCCTCCATCATTGACGGCATCCGTCTGTCCAAGGCCGCGCGCTTCCGCTACGCCAACCAGGACATGGCGGATCTGGAAACCCAGCTGCAGGCAGCGGCCGCCATGAACGACGGCGCCGGTGCCCGCCGCACCATCATCGTCACCGACGGTGTGTTCTCCATGGACGGGTTCCTGGCCCCGCTGGAAGCCATCTGCGATCTGGCCGACAAGTACGACGCACTGGTCATGGTTGACGACTCCCACGCGGTGGGCTTCATGGGCGCCACCGGTGCCGGCACACCCGAGCACGCAGGCGTCTCTGACCGCGTGGACATCTACACGGGCACCTTCGGCAAGGCACTCGGCGGCGCATCGGGCGGCTACGTGGCCGGCCGCGGCGAGATCGTCGCCATGCTGCGCCAAAAGGCCCGCCCGTACCTGTTCTCCAACTCCCTCGCTCCTGCCATCGTGGCGGCAACCCTGAAGGCGCTGGAACTGGTGGCTGGCTCCGGGGAACTGCGCACGCGCCTGTTTGAAAACGCCAACTTGTTCCGCAGCCGCATGACCGAAGAGGGCTTCGAGCTGCTGCCCGGCGAGCACGCCATTGTCCCTGTCATGTTTGGCGACGCCGTCGAGGCTGCCCGCGTGGCCAATTCCATGCTGGATCATGGCGTCTTCGTTACGGCGTTCAGCTTCCCTGTTGTTCCGCGGGGTGCCGCACGTATCCGCGTGCAGCTCTCGGCAGCCCACAGCGCCGACGACGTCGAAGCCTGCGTGCGTGCCTTCGTCGCCGCCCGCGGCACCGAGTAAGCGCTGCCGGACGCAGCGCACTTTGCGCCTGCGCTCCATCCGGCGTGGATCTAGCGCAGCTTTGAGAGCTGCGCTCCATCCGGGGCGGACCGTGCGCAGAGGGAAAGTGCGCGCTCGTGGCATGATGAAGCCATGACTTTTGCCTGGGACAACCGTGCACGCGTGCAGTTTGAGGGCGACGCCCACGTCAACGAGGACAGCTGTGGCTTCAACGGTCCCAACGCCTGGATTATTGACGGTGCCACCACCTTGCTGGCGCCCCTGGAGTTGCCGGCCGCCTCGAACCCGCAGTGGCTGGCTGCGGAGTTGAGCGCCGTGTTGGCGCAGGCCCCTCTTGACCCAAGCCGGCAGGGGGTGCGGGCGCTTCTGGCCGGGGCACTGGCGTCCATCGACGCCACGGCCGCAGCCCTGGCGGGGGAGGAGCGAGTGCGCTTCCCCAGCGCGGCCCTTTCAGTGGCCCAACTCAACGCCGGAGGTGTGGAGGTCGCCAGCCTGGCTGATTGCACAGTGGTGGTGCGCACGGTCGATGGCACCACCCACCTGGTGCGGGCCGAGCTCGCCGACGCCCGGGTCGACGCCGTCGAACCGGCCGAACGGCTGGCACAACTTCAGCTCGACCGCGAGCTGCGCAACACCCCCGGCCGGCTGTGGGTGGCCCGGCGCGAACCCGAGGCGGCCGACCACGCCGACGTGGTGCAGCTGGGCCGGCCCGAGATCATGGTGATGGCCACCGACGGGGCCTGGCGTGCAGTGGACCTTGGCCTGGTGAGCGGCCCGGCGGAATTCTTGGCCCGCACCAGCACCACGGTTGATGCGCTGGGGCTGCTGCACGAGCTGCGCGTTCATCAGGGCACGATTGGCGAGGTGTCCGACGACGCCACGGTGCTGACGCTGGCGCCGCGACAGTCCTGACGCCCGCCCGTTCCTCCCACCCCTCCGAATCTATGTGGCAGTTGTTGGATCAATCCGGGAATGTCATGTCTCATACCTGTGTAGACAGTTCATGTCTCATACCTGTGTAGACAATTGATGTCTCATACCTGTGTAGACGCTTCCGGTCTGAGTAGTGGCCAGACCGGGAGTG